>JAUPWC010000109.1 GCA_030916665.1 Verrucomicrobiota bacterium | reverse complement strand
GAGCACGCTGGTGTTCGAGGGCGACGGCCGGCTCGGCGACTACGCCGGCGGCTACACCGACTGGATGCAGGACAAGGCCAAGCAGGCGGCGCGCGCCTCCGCGGTAGCCGGGGTCGCTGACTCCGGTCGGATTTCCAACAAGGCACCGGGGTCAGCGACCCCGGCTACAACGAAACCCTCGCGAAAACTCACCAACAAGGAGCGCCAGGAGCTCGAGACCTTGCCGGCGAAGATCGAGGCTCTCGAGAAGGAGCAGGCGCTACTCACGGAAAAGCTCGCGGATCCTTCGTTCTACAGGAGTCAGGCCGCCAAGTTCGCCGAGGTGAAGGCGCGCCTCGAAACGGTCGAGCGCGAGCACGCGGCGGCGTTTGCCCGCTGGGAGGAGCTGGCGGCCGGCAAGGCCTGAGCCTTACTCGTGCCGCAGGACGTAGCTGCGGGTGCGTTCCTGGGTGATGCGTCCGGCCAGGGCCCCCCGCGCCCAGCGGGCCTGCAGCTGCGCCTGCATGCGGCTCGAGACCTCGGCGCGGTCGCTCCCGGTGAGGTGGTCGCCGGTCTCGGGGCAGAATTCGTGATGATGGCCCTGCTCGACCCACTGGAAGCAACAGGCCGTGACCACACCCGTGTGGTCGGCTTCGACGAAGGGATGCGCGAGCATGCCCTCCACGAGAGCGCGGAAATCGGCATTGTGAAAAGGCTTGGCGGCACAGGCGTTGGCGCCGGCGGCCAGCAGGCTGGCGGTGAGGACCTGGTCCATCGAGCCGCTGACCGCGATGAAGGGCAGGGCGAGCGATGGGTGGTCTCGACGCAGCGGCGTGAGCACGTCGAAAGCATCGCTGCCCGGGAACATGAAGTCGCAGACGATGAGATCCACTTTGGCGCTGGCCAGCAGCTCGTTGGCGGCGCTGGGGCTCGGCACAATGACCACGTCGTGCGGCGGATTGAACATCCGCTGGAAGATCCGCTGGGACGTGATGCTATCCTCGATGTAGAGAATGCGCATCACGCGGGGCCCCTCAGTCCTGTTTCAGCTGGATGTCCGCGATCAGGCGGTGGCCGCTACAGTCGAAGTGAAAGGTATGGCGTTCGGAGCCCTTTAAGCAGGACACGGCCAGATTGTCGCCGCGCACGATAGTCGGGAGCGTCAGCTTGCAAGGAAAGCCGATGTTGCAGAGGGCGTTTTTGAAGCCGCCCACGGTCATGTTGGTGATTTCGCCGATCACGTCCTTGATGGCGGAGTCGCCGCTCATCTCGACCTCGGCCGCGCTCATGCCCAGCACGCGGGCCGCGGCGTCCTGGGCGAAATCGTCGGGAATGCAGAGATAGACGATGCCGTCGATTTGGCCGAGGAAGCCCACGCTGCCGAAGACGTGCGGCTTGTCCTTGAAGCCCGCGTAGGCGGCCTCGGCCGATTTCTCGACGAAGGTGGCGTCGCGCTTGAGCATGATGGCGCACACGTTCTTGACGGCGCGAACGATGGATTCCTGGACGATGGTGTCCGAAATGGGTTGGGCGGTGGCCATGCGGGCGGATGGGGGGACCGGCCTGTAATCGGCTGGAACCACCGCTGATTGAGGCAAATCTGGCAGTGCAGGGTTGCCGCGGACGCGGGAACGCCTAGCTGTGGTGCATGTTGCGCCCAATCGGTTTGCTTCTGGCCTGTCTGCTTTTGCTTTCCTGCGCTACTCCTGAACCATCTGCTGTTTCCAACATGAACCTGATCCCCGTCTCGGATGCGCGTTTTCTTCTCGAAGGGCGCTTCGATCGGGGCGATCCGGCGCAACCGGTTTTTATCTGGGCCGGTGATCGCATTGGCGTGGACTTCGAGGGCGGGGCGCTGGCGGTGGTCTTTGGCGCGGCCACCGGGCAGAGTTTTTTCAACGTGACCGTGGACGGCGTCACCGAGATCGCGAGCGGAGCAGACGGGCGCTTTGTGTGGCCGCGTCCAATCGCCCCCGGGCGGCATCAGCTGCGGATCGTGAAGCGCAGCGAGGCCGATGCCGGGCACGTGGTCTTTCGCGGCATCGAAGTGGCAGCCGGAGCCCAGGCCTGGGCTCCGAAACCGCCGGCCTACAGACTCCGGCTGCTGTTCCTCGGCGACTCCATCACGGTCGGCGCCAACAACGAGGACGGCGAGGCGGACCAGTGGGAGGATCGCCGCACGCACAACCACGCGCTGAGCTACGGTTACCTGACCTCGCAGGCGCTCGGGGCCGACCACCGGGCGACGGCGGTGAGCGGTATGGGCATCTGCGAGGGCTTCGTCCCGATGCGGGTTGCGGAGACTTGGGACAAAATTTATCCGCGTGACCGGCCGGAGCGGGCTGACCTCGCCGCCTGGATGCCTGATGTCGTGTGCGTAAATTTCGGCGAGAATGATTCCGCGTTTCCCAAGACCGAGGGCCGGCCTTTTGCGAAGGATTTTGCCGCCCGCTATGTGTCCTTCATCCAGTCGGTGCGCGCCGCCTGGCCGCAGGCGCAGATCGTCCTCCTGCGCGGCGGGATGTCGGGCGGGGCCAACGATCCGGATCTGCGGGGAGCCTGGGAAACCGCCGTGAAGGAGCTCGAGGCTGGCGACCGGCGGATCGGCCATTTTGTTTTCCAACACTGGACCGGTCACCATCCGCGCGTGGCCGACCACCGGGTCATGGCCGCTGAGCTGACCGACTGGCTGAAGCAGCAGCCGTGGTTTTTGGGGCACCACTAAATTACACTAATAGAACACTAATGATTTGGATTAGTGGGGGCATCGGAGAACATTAGTGGTTTCCGCCTCTCCCTCACATACCCCATGAAATTCCGCGCTGTTCTGCTGTTCTCCGTCCTCTGTCTTCTGTCCTCCGCCAATGAGGCCCCCGCCCGCAAACCCGGTGACTATCCGCTGACCGCGGACTCCCTGCCGCAGGAGGGGGTGCCGAAGGGCCAGCTGCTAGGCCCCTTCGAGTGGCGCAGCTCGATCATCCGCGGCACCGTGCGCCGCTACTGGGTCTATGTGCCGGCGCAATACACGGCCGACAAGCCGGCCGGCCTGCTTGTTTTCCACGACGGCCAGCGCGCGCTGAACCCCAAGGGTCCGCTGCGCGTGGACCAGGTCATGGAAAACCTCATCCACAAGAAGGACATTCCCGTGACGATCGGCCTGTTCATCACGCCGGGCAACCTCAGCGAGCGTTACCCCGACGATCTCGCGATGAGCAATCCGAACAACCGCGCGCAGGAATACGACGTGCTCAGCGACACCTACGCCCGGATGCTGATCGAGGAGTTTATTCCCGAGCTCAAGAAGACCTACAACATCACGGACGACGTCGAAAAGCGTGCGATCGGGGGCACCAGCAGCGGGGCCATCTGCGCCTGGACGGTGGCGTGGGAAAGGCCCGACGCCTTTCGCAAGGTCTTCAGCGCGATCGGCAGCTACACCTCCATCGGCTACCGCCCCGCCCGCGGCAACCAGCCGATGGTGCCCGGCGGCGATTTCTATCCGACGCTCATCCGGCGCAACCCGCCGAAGCCGATCCGGATTTTCCTTCAGGACGGCTCGAACGACGAAAACAGCATGTGGGGCAATTGGTTTCTGGCGAACCAACAGATGCTCAGCGCGCTTGAATTCGCCAACAGCAGCGCCGACCGCCGCAAGCTGGAAGGCCCGCGCTATGACTTCACCCACGTGTGGGGCGACGGCGCGCACAACGACACGCACGGCGGCGCGCTCCTGCCCGACGCCCTGCGGTGGTTGTTCCGCGATGTGGCAAAGGACTAGCTTCGGGGGCCGGCATGCGCGTGAAGTCATTTTGTCTGGCCGTTCTGCTGCTCGCTCCAGTTCCCGCGATTCGTGCCGGCGAAGCGCCAGTTGAGGTCGCGCCGGATTTGCAGGGTGCCTGGGTCAAGCCCGACTCCGCGTGGGACGGGCGCGTCGTCCTGCTGTTTCACGGCATGGCGTCGGATAGGGACGATGCCGGCGGGCTTTTGAAAAGCCTGGCGGAGGACTTGGCCGCGCGCGGTATCGCCAGCCTGCGCATCAACTTTCGCGGCGAGGGCGACGCCCGGCGCACGCGGATCGAGTCCACGTTTGTGACTCGCCTCGAAGATGCCGCCGCCGCGCTCGCGTGGGTGAAAAGACAGAAGGGAACGGATGCCGGCCGGATCGGCGCACTGGGTTTCAGCCTGGGTGGTCCCACGGCGGTCATTGCGGCCGCGCAGCAACCCGACCGGTTCAAGTCCATCGCCGTGTGGTCGAGCCCGAGCGGCGACCTCTTCGCCCTGTGGGCGAAGGACGAGACCGCGCAGCGGGCATTGCGCGAGGGCGAGGCCACGCAGGATATCCCGGGCTGGAAACAGCTGACGACCAAGCGCGAATTCTACGCGAGTTTCCGCGGCTTTGATTTCGATGCGGCGCTGGCGAAATATCGCGGGGCCTTCCTCACGATCCGCGGTTCGCTGGATCATGTGGCCAACCGGGATGCCGAGCTCGTGCGAATCCTGTCGGCCAGGTCCGCCTTCGCCCCGGGCTCCGGTGCGGCAAGCCGTCCGGCCGAAGCCGTGCTCATCGGCGGGGCGGATCACATCTTCAACGTGTTCCAGCCCGAACTCGGCCACGCCGGGCGCGCCCTCGCGCTGACGGTGGCGTGGTTCGAGCGGACGTTGTGAGCGCGGCCAAATAGGAGCGGGTAGGGCGCGACCGCTGGGCGCGCCGTCCGGGATGTTTTCCCGGTTTAAACCTGGATTCCGCGATTGCTGGTGTGGCCCGCTGCGGGAGCAGCGGGATTTCTGCATGCAGTCGCGATTCTCTGTCCCTACGCTCCGCGCGGGGCTACACCGATGCGGCGCAAAACCGGAATCCGCTTTAAATTCACGGCGGGCCCAGCGGTCCCGCCCTACCGGCGCTTCGCGCCCAACCTCTGCCGGGCCTTGCCGGGGTTCAGGCGGCGGTGACGTGCGGACGCGGCTGGCCGGCCGGGCCCATGCCCGGGTAGAAGGCGAGGGCGAGGAAGTCCGTGTAGAGCCGGCGCCGTTGCGTCTGCGTGTGGAGCGTCGGATCGCGTTGCGGTTGGAGCGGACGGCGATGCGTCCGCGGACGGTTGGTTTTGTGCTTCATGGTGGAAAAGGGGCGGACCTTTCCCCTCCGGGCGTGGCACCGTGGGCAACGAAAAGCCCCTCCGGTGGACACCGGAGGGGCGAAAGCCGGGCAGGACTTCAGAACCCTCGCGGCGCGCCGCTGACGGCGGACACGACAACGGACGAGAGGCTGGAGGAGCCAATCGAGGCGCTGATCGTGGAGACGGCGAGTTTCACGAGGGTGATGGGAGGGAAACCGAGCTGCCGGGATTGTCCATCCCGCGGTGGGCGTCCGGTTGGATGTGGCCGGAACTGTGTCGGTGCCGCGGGATCAGGACTTGTTGGGTCCGGCCAGCTTGAACTCCTTCAGCAGCGCCTCGATCTTGCCGGTGATGTCGCTGGCGGGGTCGCCGGGGTGCAGGCCGGCGTGGCGGACGGTGCCGTCGGGCGCGATGATGGCGACAAAGGGGATGCCCTCGATGCCGTAGTCGGGATTGAAGACGTTCTGCTCGCTGAAGACGACGTCCCAGGTGATCTCCTTGGCCTTCATGAAATCCTTCATGAGCTCCATCTCGCGGGCGGGGTCGCCCTCGGTGCTGATGCGCGGCCCCAAGTTGGCGACAAAACCCTGGAGGCTGGTCACGCCGAGGAAGGTGACGGGCGCGTCCTTGAAGTGCGCGGTGTGCTCGCGAATCTGCGGGAACGAGGCGAGGCAGGGGCCGCACCAGGTGGCCCAGAAGTCGAGCACGACGACGCGGCCCTTCAGCGCGGAAAGCTTGGTGAGGCCTTCGCGTGAGGCCCAGGTGAAGTTCAGCTCGGGCGCGGGCTGGCCGACGAGGGCGGCCTTGCGGACTTCGGCCTGGGCAATCTGTTCGACCTGTTCGAGCATCTTGCTGACGGTGTTGGCCGCCTTGGTGCCGGGAAATTCGTCGCGAATTTTTAGCAAGGTGTCCCGGCCGGCGGGAAAATCTTTCAGCACCTGGATGTAGAGCACCGCCTTCATCATGAGAATGTTGGCGACGGAATCCGTTTTCTCTCCCGCGTGACGGGCGGCCAGGGCGTCGAACTCCGCGAGCTCGGCGGCGAAAGCTTCACCGGAGGGAGGCGTGTCCTTCAGCTTGGTCGTGACCTTGTCCACCAGGGCCTTCAGTTCGATCATCACCGGATCGGAAGGCTGGCGTGCGCCATCCTGCGCCCGCACGGGAAGCGCGAGGGTGGCGGCAAGAGCGAGCATCGCGGCGAGCAGGGCAAGGGAGGAGCGCAGTTTCATGATGGGTGGATGGCTGCACGACAGGCGATTGGCTGAGCGACCGCAAAGCTATTTCCGCCGGCGCGTCTCCCGGAGCAGGCCTCAGGGTGCAGGCCCGGAGGAAATAAAAAACCTCAGTGGGCGGCCGGGCGGGGACCCCGATGCTGGTCGCGGCCAACCCGGGGTGGGCGCCTAGCCTCCGCGGAGGCCCATCACTTCACGCGGGTGGCTTTCCACTCGGTCTTGGTGGTGCCGCCTTCGCGGTTGGGGCGCTCGATGGTCCCGGTGATGGTGTCGCCCTCGACCTTGCCGGCATACTTGATCGTGAAGCTGTTGCCGTTGAACTCGCGCGTGACGGTGAAGGCCACCTGATCGTCCTTGAAGGAAGCTTCGCCGATCGCGGTGTCGCCCATGCGGCCGGAGACGGTGCCGGTGAGCGCACCGTCCTTGAGCGCAAGCTTGGCGGTGGACTCCATCGGACCGTTGCGGCCTTCGATGGTCCACTTCCATGCGCCGGCGATGTCGGCGGCAAAGGCGGCGCTGGTGAGGAGGAAAGCGGCGACAAGCGCCGCGAGGAGGGAGCGGGGGATTTTCATGGGGAAAGTTGACGGTTTTCCGCGGCCGCGGCGTCGAGGTCGGCGTCGGTGGGGAACCAGTCGAAGACGATGTCGCGTTTGCCGAGGAGATGGCGACCAGTGAAGTTCAGCAGCGCGGTCCAGTCCTCCGCGTTGAACGTGTGACCGTGGCGGGAGTAATGCACGCCGAGCCGGCCCGCAGCGCCGAGCAGGGCGTAGGCCGGTTCAGCCCCCCGGAAGGAGGCCTGCACGGCGGCGGGCAGCGAGATGACGTCGGTGTCGCCTTCGAGGGCGAGGAACGGTCGCGGCGCGCAGAGCGCCAGGAACCAATGCTGGTCGAAGGGCAGTTTTTCGCGCTGGCCCAGGAACTGGCGCAACTCGGGCGAAAACCAGTTCGGGTATTTCAGCTCCATGATATCAAGCGTCTCGCTGCGGCGCGGTCCGGCGAAGCGATAGGCGCCGACCCCGCCGCCGCCGGTGACGACGGGCGCACCCAGCAGGCGTTCATCAAAGGCCGCGGCGATCATCGCGGACTTTCCGTTCCGCGATGCGCCGGTGATCACCATCAGTTTCGTGCGGTCGATCGCTGGGTCGGTTTCGAGGTAGTCGGCGATGCGCGAGGCGCCCCAGGCCCAGACGGCGAGGATGCCCCAGTCGTAGCCCGGATAGGCGGGAAGGAAACGGGTGGTGCGAAACGACCAGCTGCCGTCGGGTTCCCGCAGCGTCGTGTCCTCGGCGCAGTCGTTGGGATTGAAGATGACCAGCGCATAGCCGCGGTGGAAAATCTCGGCGTGGCGTGTGGCCAGCGTCTCGGCGGTGGCGGAGCTGGTGCCCGGCGCAACAGAGGCGCGGGGTGCGGGATTGTTGCCCGCACCGACGAAGAGCAGGACATTCTCGCCTTTGCCCTGGTTCGGACCGGGCGGGAGTCGCGGCAAGGGCGTGGCGCCGGGCGGCGTGCCGGCTTGGAGGATGATCGCGGGGAAGGGGCCGCCTTCGGCCGGCGTGAAGATACCGATGTCGAGGGAGAGTTTTTCCTCCGGACCGAAGCTGAGGCGGACGAGGCGGTATTTCACCTTTCCGTCGGCGACGGTTTCGGTCTGCACTTCGACGCCTTTCACGTTGCCCGGGGCGGGCGGCATCTGGCCGGTGGCGTAATACTCGAGCGTGCGCCGGATCTCGGCGCGGCGCAGCTGCCATTGCGCGGCGGTGGTGACCTTGGTGCCGTCGTCCATGACCAGCGCGTCGGGCATTTCAGGGCGTGCCGGCAGTTCATTCACCCCGGGCAGCCGGCCCATCGGCGTGGTGATTGGCGGCAGTGGGATTTCCCGCGGGTCGGGCCCGGTGGCGGAGGCAGGCGTTTGGGCGCAGAGCAGCGCGGGCAAAAGCAGCGCGCAAACGGCGCAGGCGGGCAACGGGAAGGGCATGGGGTGGGGCCGGACGAAGGGTAAGACGTCGTTTAGTGGCGGGTTGGTAACAGGGGCTGGATGAAATAAAACGCTTCTTGGCTTTGAGGCTCAAAGAAAAAGCCCCGGTCCGTGAGGACCGGGGCTTGAATGAGGCGCGAGCAATCTCGCTGACCCACGTTACTTGCTGTCGGCGCTAGCGGGTCTGATCAACCGAGGCGAAGGGGGCTTCTTCAAGATCGGAAGAGCGTCG
>JAUPWC010000014.1 GCA_030916665.1 Verrucomicrobiota bacterium | reverse complement strand
TCGCCCGCAGCAGGTAGAAACGGAAATACGTCGTCACCTGGATCAGCGATCGGTCGGCGTCCACGCGCGACATGAGATCGCGCGCGGCGTCACCGGTGACCGCACCGGAGAGCACGGCGAACACGTTGGCGTGCTGGCTGAAGATGGCCTTGGCCGGCGTGTCGGCGTAGAGCTGGCGGGATTCGTCCCAGCAGTGGCGGTTGACCGCGGACAGCAGCGCATCGGCGGTCCGGCCGTAGCGGGCGGCGAGGTCGGCCTGCCCGAGCGCACGGCAGAGCTCGGCGGCGCGGCGCAGGGTGCCGGCGTAGTGGAGCGTGACGATGCTGGAGCCGCCGGAGTGCGCGCCGGCCGGCTCGCCGCCGATCCCCACGGCCTCGTTCCAGCCCCACTCGTTGGCCCAGTCCACAAAGGTCCAGTAGGGCAGCGGCCCGAGCAGGCCGGTGGCCGGGTCGATCTTTGCCTCGAACCACGCGAGCACCGCCTGCACGCCGGTGAGGCGCGCGCGCAGGAAGGCGTCGTCGCTGCGGTGCCGCCAGTAGTCGTGCAGCATATCGACCCAGTAGAGCGAGAACGTGTTGATGAGCTGCGGGCTGAACGACGGGTAGCGGCTTTGCGTGAGACCCTCGGGGATGCGCGAGCGGTCGTAGAGTTCGAGGGCGTTGCGCACGAGCCGGTCGTCGCCGGAGACGTAGAGCGAGATGAGCGCCTGCAGGCGCGTGTCGCCGACGTATTGGAGCTGCTCGTAGTAGGGGCAGTCCACGTAGGTGTCGATCGCGCACAGCCGCGCCGTGCGCCAGCCGACTTCCCAGATTTTCGCCAGGGCGGGATCGTCGCTGCGAAACGAGGCGTTTTCCCGGAACGGATAACCGGTGAACACGCCGCTCAGGTCCTCGACCACGAGCGGCTCGGTGCCGGTCTCGATGTCGAGCTGCAGATAACGGTAGGTGCGGAAATCCATCGGCGCGAAGAGCCGGTGCGCGCCGCCGTCGGGCCGGAAACGGTCGCCCAGGCCGCGCAGCTCGCGACCCTCGTGCTCGTCGCGGTGGCCTTTCTGGCCCTTCGCGTCGAAGAGGCCCTCGGCATAGCGCAGCGTCACGCTCGCGCCGCGACCGCCGCTGACCGTGAGCTGCGGGTAGGCGTTGGTGAGGCGCCCCTGGTCGAGCAGGATCGCGGCCTTCGTTCCGGCCGGCACCGTGAACGGCACGGCCTTGGCCGGAAACCCGGCGGGCAGCGTCACGCCGCCGGCGCGCACGAGGCGCGCGAGGCGTTCGGGCGTTTCCTCGAGCAACGGAATCGAACGCGGCTTGAGCCAGTAATCCACGTCGGTGCCCCACCCGTGTGGCAGACCCGGACCGAGCACACGCGGCGCAACCCAGCCGTTTTCGGCAAAGCCCGCCTGCTGCCAGCCCCACGGAAACCGCGCGCCGTCCACCTCGTCGCCCGGCCCGACCACGACGAAAGTGTGGAGCCGGTCGCGATCCGCGCGGAAGGGTGAATAGGCGTCGGCCCGCGTGACCTTCCACGCCGGCCCCGTGTCGGCGACGCGCTCGGCCGCGGTGTCGCCCTGCAGCAGAAAGGCCGTGCGCAACCCCATGCTCGGATACGGCGCGACGTCGCCGTAGCCGATCACCTGCGCGGCGAGGATGTTCGCGCCGGACTTGAGCCACGGCGCGAGGTCGAGGCTCTCGTAGCGCCACTCCGCCGGATCGCTCGCCTGCGGACCACGCAGCACGGGCTCGCCGTTCACCCACAGCCGGTAACGGGCGTCGCCCGTCACATGCACGACGAAGCGCGCGGGTTTCTCCGCCAGATCGAAGTTTCGGCGAAAGAACCAGACGCCGTAATCCGCCTTCGGCGCGGCGGGGTGCGTGATCCAACGAGCGGACCAGCGTTTTGCCAGCAGTTCCGGCGCGGGCGCCGGCAGGCCGACAGCCGGAGCGGCGAGGGAGACAACGCAGGGCACCACGAGCACGAGGAGGCCGCACAAGCGAGGGGGTAGCATGAGAACGGGATGTCATGCCGGCCGTGACCTGACAAGCCCGCGGGCGGACTTTGCTCTCGCCGTGCGGCGATCAGCGGCGCAAAAAATCACCGCATCCCGTCAACCCCCAACCTCCGGAGGACTTATGCCCCGCTACGTCGATGGTTTTGTGATCCCGCTCAAGAAGAAGAACCTCGCGGCCTACCGCCGCATTGCCGCCAAGGCCGGCAAAATCTGGAAGAAGCACGGTGCGCTCGACTACGTCGAGGCCGCCGGCGACGACCTGAAGATCAAGGGCATGGTCACGTCGTTCCCCAAGCTCGCCAAGACCAAGGGCGGCGAGACGGTGCTGTTCTCCTTCATCATCTACAAATCGCGCGCGCACCGCGACGCCGTGAACAAGAAGGTCATGGCCGATCCCGCCATCCAGAACATGTGCGACCCGAAGAACTCGCCCTTCGACTTCAAGCGCATGGCCTACGGCGGCTTCAAGGCGCTCGTGGACTTGTGAGGACATTTGCGCTCTTCCTGCTGGGCCTCGTCGCGATCAGCGGCACGGCGGCCGACGCGCCGCTGGTGCTGCGCGTGATGACCTACAATGTGCGCTACGCGAGCGACCGCGCGCCCAACGCGTGGCCCGACCGCCGCCCCGTGATGCAGGCCCTCATAACCCGCGAGGCGCCGGACGTCATCGGCACGCAGGAGGGGCTTTATCCGCAGCTGCGCGAACTCGCCGCAGGGTTGCCCGACTACGCGTGGATCGGACTCGGCCGCGCGGGTGGCAGCCAGGACGAGTTCTGCGCGATCTTCTACCGGCGCGACCGCTTCGAGCCCGTCGCCTTCGACCATCTGTGGCTCTCCGACACGCCCGAGGTCGTCGGCTCGATCACCTGGGGCCACCGCTTCCGGCGGATGGCGACGTGGGTGCGCCTGCGCGAGCGCGCCACGGGCCGGGAGTTCGAGGTCTGGAACGCGCACTTCGACCACGAAGTCGAGGAGGCGCGGCAGAAATCCGCCGCGTTGCTCCGCGACCGGATCGCGAAGGTGGACGCCCAGCGCCCGCTGCTGCTGGTGGGCGACTTCAACTGCCTCGCCGGAGCCAGCCGCGCCCACGAGATCCTCACGAAGGAAGGCGGCCTCACCGACACCTGGAACGCCGCACCCCGGCGCACCAACGACGGCCTGAACACTTTCAACAACTTCGAATCGCCCCGGCGCGACGGCGAACGCATCGACTGGGTCCTCGCCCGCCGCCCCGCCGCCGTGGAGGCCGCCGGCATCGTGGGCTACGAAGGCCTCACGCAGTTCCCCAGCGACCATTTCCCGGTCACGACCACGGTGAGATTTTGAAGGCTTGATTTCCATGGGGCGGGTCGCCCCCCGACGCTTGCTCCGGCTTGGTTGGAAGTTGTGGGAGCGTGCTTGCACGCGAC
>JAUPWC010000108.1 GCA_030916665.1 Verrucomicrobiota bacterium | reverse complement strand
CCTGGATGAGGAGCCGGGATTCAAACTTCCGGTCACGCAGATTGGCAGTCTGCTGGGGCATTCACGGGACCAGCTGGTGCGGGTGATCGGCTCGGTGGTGGCACGTGAGGCCGGCCATTTTGTCCGCATACGCGATGGGAGCGGGCAGATTGACCTGATGACCGGTCAGCAGCGCCCCCTCGCCATCAACGATGTGGTCGAGGCGGTGGGGTATCCCCTGGCTTTTGGTCCGAGCTGGCGCCTGGAGGGCGCTTTTTTTCGAAACTACACCAAGCCGGCCAGCGACTCTTTCTCCGCGCAGCCCGGCCGGGTCATCGGTCTGGCCGCGGAGGTGCATGGTCTCTCGACCGAGGAGGCTGCGGCGGGCCGGCCGGTCAAGCTGACGGGCGTGGTCACTTGGTCCCATGCCAACGCGCCGTTCTTCTTCATTGCCGACTCCAGCAGCGGCATCCAGGTCATGCGCGGTGCCTCCGACTCCGTGGTGCGCTCGCCCGGCCGCAATGTGGAGGTCGAGGGTGTCACCGCCATGGGTGAATTCGCTCCGGTGGTGGTGGCGACCCGTTTCCAACGCGTGAGCGAGGCGGTGCTGCCGATGGCACGCCAGGTGTCGGTCGAGCACGCCCTGAGCGGCGTTGAGGAGTCCCAGTGGGTGGAGATGCGCGGCTATCTGCGGCGGGTGCAACAGGCCGGAGCGTGGAAGCATCTTGAGCTGGCCACCGCCACCCGGGACTTCACGGCGGTGTTGCCCGCGACCGAGGATGTTTCGAACATGGTGGGTTCGGTGGTCCGACTGCACGGCGTGTGTGTCGCGCAGGCCGACACCCAGCGCAAACTCACCGGCATCACCCTTTGGGTTCCCGGCATCGCCTACGTGCAGGTGGAGGAACCGGCTCCGGTTGATCCTTACACGGTGCCGTTGAGGCCGCTGTCGAGCCTGGGGCAGTTCGAAACGGTGCAAAGTTTCAACCGGCGATTGCGGGTCAGTGGCACCGTGGTGCATCATGACCAGGGGCGCTCCGTCTGGCTGGAGGAATCGGGGCATAGTCTTCTCGTGTGGACGGACACGGATCAAACCCTGCGTTCGGGCGACCTCGCCGAGGCGGTGGGATTTCTCGGCCGGCAGGCCGGGCGGATCGTGATGCGCGACGCCGTGGTCCGGCGCTCCGACGGGGGCCGTTCTTCCGCACCGGCCGAGGTGGCCTTCGATGCCACCGGGATGCGCGCCCGCGACGGTCAGCTGGTGCAGATCGAGGGCCGGTTGCTGGACGACGTGCGCCTCGGCGGCGCGGTGCGCCTGGTGGTTCAGGCTGGCGAGCTGATCTTTGTGGCAATCCTCGAAGAACACGACGCGGCCGGGGCTGCTCTCCCGGACCTGGCGGTCGGGTCGCTGCTCCGCCTGTCCGGCGTGCATGAACTGGAGTTCGACCAAACTGGCCGGCAGTCGGGTTTCCGGCTGCACCTCCGGCATGCTGCGGACGTCCAGCTGTTGGCCGCGCCCTCCTGGTGGACGCGCGGCCGCATCCTCACGTTCACCGGCATGATCGCCTTGGGCGCGCTGCTCTTCCTGGGATGGAACACCGTGCTGCGTCGGCGCGTGCGCGCCCAGACCGGACAGATTCGCGAGCAAATGGAGCGCGAGGCGCGGCTCCAATCCGAACTCGCCCGTGCCGGCAAACTCGAGTCGCTCGGCCTGCTCGCGGGCGGCATCGCGCACGATTTCAACAACCTGCTGACCGTGCTCATGGGCAACATTTCACTGGTGCGCATGGAGGCCGGCCTCACCGGCGAGGCGGCCCAGTCCATGGATCAGGCCGCGAAGGCCGCGACCCGGGCCCGCGACCTGACGCAGCAGTTGCTGACCTTCGCCAAAGGCGGGGCGCCGATCCGCAGCGCCGTCTCGCTGCCCGAGATCGTGCGCGAGGTCGCCGAATTCGCCCTGCGCGGTTCGAAGGTCAGCGCCCGCTTCGATCTGCCCGCCGACCTCTGGCCGGCCGACGTGGACAAGGGACAGATCGGCCAGGTCGTGCAGAACATAGTGATCAACGCCACGCAGGCCATGCCCGATGGCGGCATGGTCGAACTCGCCCTCTCCAACCGGGTGGTGGGCGCGGAGCTTGCCGGCGTGCTGGCTCCCGGCCGTTACCTGCGGCTCGACATCGCCGACCACGGCCCGGGCATTGCCGCCAACGACCTGGCCCGCATCTTCGATCCGTATTTCACGACCAAAAAGCAGGGCAGCGGTCTTGGCCTGGCCACCGTGCATTCCATCGTGAAGAAGCACGCCGGTCACATCACCGTCGAGTCCAAGATCGGTCTTGGCACGACCTTCCATGTCTGGCTGCCCGCCGCCTCCTGCCCGGCGACGGATGCCGGCGAGGTCCAGCCAGTCAGCGCGGTTCCGGCTCCCGGTGGCACGCAGGTTATGGTGATGGACGACGAGGCCTTCATCCGCAACCTCGCGGCCTCGATCCTGCGCCGTCACGGTTGTGGGGTGGTGGCGGTCGGCGACGGTGCCGCCGCGCTGCGCGAATTCGCGTCAGCACGCGAGGCCGGCCGACTCTTCGACCTCGTGATCCTCGACCTCACCATTCCCGGCGGCATGGGTGGCCGTGAAACCATGGAACAGCTGCTCCGGCTCGATCCGGACGTGAAGGCGATTGTCTCCAGCGGCTACTCGAACGATCTCGTGCTCGCCAATTACCAGGGCCACGGTTTCCGCGGAATGATTTCCAAACCCTACGACGTCTCCGATTTCACCGACACGGTGGACCGCGTGCTGCGCGGCGAACGGGCCTAATCACGGGATTCGGGCTAAATCCGCACTCCGACGGTTTCCCGCCGGCTTGGTCAAGTCCCAGCCTGAATCGACGGTCCGACAAACCGCCGCGCGCCACGCCCGCTGGAATTGCTTTTGCGGCACAGCCCCGGGGCTGGTTCAAGCGTCCGGGATTGGCGATGCGCTGGCCGGCTTGGCCGGCTTGCCGTAGCCGAGGAGGCCGCGGGTCTTGATGACCTCGGCGACCTTGGCGGGGACGAGTTTCTCCCACGAGGCGTCGTTGTTCTTGATCCGCTGGAGCACGTCGCGGGAAAAAATCGTGAGGTAGTCCTCGTCGTGCCCCGTGATGCAGTCGATGTAGTGGTTCTCGAGCAGGTGGGCGTAGAGGTTGCGCAGGTGGTCGCTGACGTTGAGGTTGCGCGCGGTGATGAGCACCTTGCCGGCGAAGGCGTGGGCGACGTGCGCCTGTCCGCCCTCGGCGGGATGGCCGGTCTTGAGGTAGCTGTCGTAGGCCTGCGACAGCATCGGGTAGATGTAGAGCTTCACGGCGTGGCGGAACATGCGGCCCATGGACTCGAGGATGCCGCCCTCGAGGTTCTCGTAATATTTCTCGTTGAAGATCTCGAGGAGGTTGTTGATGCCCATGGCGACGCCGATCATCTCCTTCGTGTAGCGGCGGAAGTAGGAGACGAGGCGGTAGAACTCCGAGTAGTTCGAAATGAGCACCGTGAACCCGATGTGGCCGAGCATGTCCACGCGCGAGAGAAAGTCCTGCTCGTCGAGCGAGCCCTCGGCGAGGAGGTTGTTCATCGTGATCTCCATGAGCACGACGATGTCCTTGCCTTTCACCAGCGGCTCCTGGAGGAACTGCGCGGTGGCGCAGTTGAGCATGTCCACGTTGACGTGCGTGACGGGGCGGAAGCTGCCGCGCTCGACGAGCACGGGGCGGTTGTAGATGACCTCGGAGGGCTGGAGCACGTCGCCATTGGGGGCGAACATCACGGCGTTGGTCAGGCCGTGCTTCACGAGGTGCAGCGAGAGGATGCGGTTGTCGATGTGGGCGAAGGCCGGGCCGCTGAAGCGCAGCATGTCCACCTCGACGCGGTCGGTGCCGAGGTTGTCCACGAGCGACTGGATGAACTTCTCCGGGTTGTCGCGGTGGTAGAACGCGCCGTAAATGAGGTTGGTGCCCACGATGCCGAGGGCCTCCTGCTGGAGGACGTTCTTTTTGTCGAGGGTGCGGACGTGGATGAGGATGTCGCTGGGTTCCTCGAGCGGCTTGGTCTGGAACCGGATGCCGAGCCAGCCGTGGCCGCTGGTCTGGCCGCTCTTGGCGTTGGCGGTGGCGACGGTGTCGGCATAGACGAAGAAGCAGGTGCGTTCGCCGCGCTTCTCGCTCAGCCGCTCCTTGAGCAGGTTGTATTCGTGGCCGAGCATGGTCACGAGGCGCTCGCGCGAGACGTAGCGCGGGGCCTTGCCGTAGATGGCGTCGCTGAAGGTCATGTCGTAGGCGGACATGGTCTTGGCGATGGAGCCGGAAGCGCTGCCCGCCTGGAAGAACACGCGGGCGACCTCCTGGCCGGCGCCGATCTCGGCGATGGTGCCGTAGTGGGTGCCATCAAGATTGATGGTCAGCGCCTTGCGGTTCGTGGTCAGGAATTCCTGTTTTTCGCTCATATGCGTGGCGGATTGCGGAAAGATTACATCGGCACAAACGGATGTCTAGTCGCGTTAAACCGCCGGATGAATTGGCCGATAAGTAACATTGCCGCTTATCGCGGCGAGACTCCGCCCGTCCGCATGACGTGCCGCGGGGCTTTTTTCGCTGGCGGGGTGGGAGGCCCGGTCTAGCTTCGCGGCATGAAGAATTTCTTCACGTCGTTTTTCGCCACGATCAGCGCGCTGTTGGTGTTCCTGATCGGCGGTGTCATCCTCATGTTCGTCATGCTCGGGGTCGTGATCGCCCTCGGCCAGAAAAAGCCGGTGGCGGTGCAGGAGGACTCCTACCTCGTGTTCGACCTGTCAGCGACCATCATGGACACACCGGACCAGGCCGAAGGCATGGAGGAGTTTCTCGAGGCCTTCGGCGGAGAGGGCCGCAGCCGGCTTCAGTTGCGCCAGGTGACGCGGGCGATCGAAGCCGCGGCGCACGACAAGGCGATCAAGGGACTGTTTCTCACGGGTTCGGTGCAGGCGGGCGGTTATGGATCCGGCTTCGCCGCGCTCAAGGAAGTGCGCGAGGCGGTCGAGGGTTTCAAGGCCTCGGGCAAACCCGTGAAGGCCTACCTGAACCTCGCCCGCACCCGTGATCTCTACCTCGCCTCGCTGGCCGACGAAATCACCCTCGATCCCTACGGCGTGGTGTTCATGCCCGGCCTCGCCTCGCAGCCGATGTTCTTCACGGGCGCCTTCGAGAAGTTCGGCATCGGCGTGCAGGTCACTCGGGTTGGCAAATACAAGAGCGGCATCGAGCCCTACACGCGCAAGGACATGAGCCCGGAGAACCGCGAACAGATTCAGAAGCTGATCGACGACCTGTGGAAGAACCTGACCGCCGCCGTGCAGGAATCCCGCAAGCTGCCGGAGGGCGCGTTGCAAAAGATCGTGGACGAAAAGGGCATGATCCGGGCCGACATCGCCAAGGAGGCCGGCCTGGTGGACCGCGTCGCCTATCTCGACGAGGTCCTCGAAGAACTGAAGGCCGACACCGGCCGCAAGGGTTCCTCGCGTCCCTTCAAGCAGATCAACCTGAAGGAATACGCGCGGCTCGTTGGCGCCGGCGGCCTCACGGCCCGGCGCGCGGGCGAAGGAAAGCCTGAGTCCTCATCGGAAAAGGACCGCATCGCCATCGTCTATACCGAGGGCGAGATCGTGGACGGCCACGGCAACGAGGAAGGCTATGTCTATGGTGCCAAGACCGCGCGGTTGCTCCGGCAGATCCGTCAGGACGACGCGATCAAGGCCGTCGTGTTGCGCGTGAACAGCCCGGGCGGCAGCGTGACCGGTTCCGAAGCCATCGCGCGCGAGGTCCGGCTGCTGCGGGCGAAAAAGCCGGTGGTGGTCTCGATGGGCGCCTACGCGGCCTCGGGCGGGTATTGGATTTCCGCCCCGGCCAACCGCATTTTTGCCGAGCCGACCACGGTCACCGGATCGATCGGCGTCTATGGCGTGCTCCTCAACTTCCAGGGGCTCTTCAATGACAAGCTCGGCCTGACCTTCGACACGGTGAAGACCGGCCGCTACGCCGACGCCCTCACGGTCACGCGTCCCAAGACGCCCGAGGAGATGGCGATCATTCAGGATTCCGTGGACTGGGTTTATGATCAGTTCATCTCGAAGGTCACCGAGGCGCGCAAGATCGAGCGCAAGACGGTCGAGGAAATTGCCCAGGGCCGGGTGTGGTCGGGCAGCGAGGCACTCAAGCTCGGTCTCGTGGACGAACTGGGCGGGCTGGCCGCCGCCGTGAGACATGCCGCCACCGAAGCGGAGTTGGGCGACAGTTTCCGCGTCTCCGAGTATCCGCGTCCGAAGCAGTTTGCCGAGGCGCTGACCGAGGCCATCGAGGGCCGGCATCGGGAAAAGGCGCTGACCGGTCCGGCCGGCCTGCTGATGGGTGAGGCGTTGCAGGAGCTGCGTTCGCTGGGGAAATTCAACGATCCGCAGGGCGTGTATGCCCGGTTGCCTTTTGATCTGCGCCTCCAGTAGCCTGACCGCATGAATCAGGAATTTGTGCTGTCCCAGAACTGCCCCGCGACGGTCATCCCGGCGGGCGACAAGGTGCGCCTCTCGGCCGGCAGCAGGGTTTTCATCACCCAGACGCTGGGAGGCAACGTGACCGTGCGCACGGACCAAGGGCTGTTCCAGATCGCCAAGGAGCATGCCGGCCTCATCGAGGGCTACACCGCCAAGGAGGAGGCTCCGGCACCCGTGAGCGGTGAGTTCAACGAAGAGGCGGTCTGGGCCTCGCTCAAGACCTGTTTCGACCCCGAAATCCCCGTGAACATCGTGGACCTCGGGCTCGTCTATGATCTGGCCATCGAGAAAACATCCGCGGGCGGGCACACGGTCGAAGTGAAGATGACGCTCACCGCGCCCGGCTGCGGCATGGGTCCGGTCATCGCCGAGGATGCGCGCTCCAAGATCGCCAGGCTGCCAACCGTCGAGTCGGCCAAGGTGCACATCGTGTGGGACCCGCAATGGACGCCGCAGATGATTTCCGACACGGGGCGCAAGGTGCTGGGGATCGAGTAGGCCCGGTCTTTGCCCGGACCTGCTCAGGCGGTGATGACATCCAGCGAACAGCTCTCGACCGGGGTCTCGCAGTTGGGTCGGGCGATGACGCCGGCGTATGGCTCGGCGGAGAAAAATTTGGCGGGTTCGGCGAGGAGGTGACGGTCGCAGACGGCGAACAGCTCGGCTTCCGTCATGGCGCGGCGCATGTCGAAAAGAAATTTTCCGTCAGGGTCCACGCCTTGGCCGACGAAGTTCAGGTATTTCTTCATCTTGGCCACGTGGGCCGCCTCGGGAATCTCGGGCGTGCGGGTTTCGCGGTAGAGCCGGTCCACGTATTCGCGGACATCGGCGAGGGTGGGTTGGAAGACGGCCCGCAGGGACGCGGGCCCTCCGACAAGGAGTTCGCGCGTCTGGCGGAAGATCCACGGGTTGCGGATGGCGTGACGGCCGATCATGACGCCGGCGGCGCCGGTCGAGCTGAGCACCTCAGCGGCCTTGGCGGCGGAGGTCACGTTTCCGTTGGCGAGCACGGGGCAACGCACGGTGCGGGCGGCGGTGGCGATGAAGTCGTAGTGGACGTCGCTGCGGTAGCCTTCCTTCACCGTGCGGCCATGGACGCTCAGCAGGTCCACGCCGTGCTTGTTGATGAGGTCGAGGACGCGCAGGTAGTTGTCGGTTGAATCGAAACCGATGCGCATCTTGACCGTGAAGAGACCGGGCACGGCGTCGCGCAGGCCGCCGATGAGCGCGTCGATCTTGGCCGGGTCGCGGAGGAGGCCGCCGCCGACGTTCTTCTTGTAGATCTTCGGGGCCGGACAGCCCATGTTCAGGTCGATGCCGGCGACGGGGAGCTTCAGCAGCTCCTTCACGGTGCGGACCATGTGCGGGATTTCCTCGCCGATGAGCTGGGCGAAAACCGGCCGGCCGGTCCGGTTTTCCACGATGGAGCGGACGATATGTTTCTCCGGCCGAGACTGGGCGTGGACGCGGAAGAACTCGGTGA
>JAUPWC010000013.1 GCA_030916665.1 Verrucomicrobiota bacterium | reverse complement strand
TCGGCACGGTCATCGCGGCGGGCGCGCCGGCGGCGTGTTGGGCGAGCTCCGCGGGCGTGACCTGCCAGGGCGGCAGGGCCAGGGCGGGGAGGGCAGCGAGACCGAGCACGAGCGGGAGGAGGGATTTCATGGCGTAGTCATGGCGCGACCGTCGACGCGTAGATAGGATCCCCCCGCGGCGAAGTGGGCGAGGACCTGGCCGCCGAGGTCGCGGCGGACGACGAGGAGCGTGGCGTCGGACTCGATGCCGTCGAGCGTCAGCGGGCCGGCGCCGGTGGCGATCGTGGTCCGTTCCGTGGGAGTGGTGACGACGCAGGCCGTGTGGGTGGGGGTGCTGCGGTCGGCGACGGCAAACGGGGCCGGAGCCTCCGCGGCGGCCGGCTGGAGCACCATGAGCGCGCGGGAGGCGCCGGAGGCCCAGGCGATCTCCAGGTAGGGGAACGGAGCGTAGTCGCCCTTGATGTAGGTCAGCTCGCCGGATTTCTCGGTGAGGCCGGCATCGGGGGCGATGACGGTGGCGTGGAACCGCGCTGCGGCGCCGTAGCGGTCGGCCGGATAGGTCCAGGTATGACCGGCCGCGGTGCGGGCGAGGGTGCCTCGCCCGGCGTGGAGGTAGGACTGGATGGCCAGGAGCTGTTTGGCGAACACGCGGTCGATGACGACGTAGTAGTCGTCCGCGATCCAGCAGATGGCGCGTTTCCACACCGCGCTCTTGGGCAGGGCGAACTCGGTCTTTTGCACGACGACGAGGCCCGGCTTGGTCCATTGTTCCGAGAGCGGGGTCTGGTTGGACGGATCCCGGCCGGCCGGTTTGCCGTCGAAGGTAAGGGTATTATGAGCGGGGGTCTGGTTATACCAGGCGGTGCGCTCGGCGCCGGCGTAGGTGCCACGCGAGTAGCCGGAGTCGGAGGCCATGAGCTGGCCCTCGGCCTCGATGATGAAGCTGAGCTGGTCGTCGTGATTGTGGTTGTCGGCGACGGCCACGCCGTGGAAGAGCAGATAGCGCTGGCCGGGGCCGCGCCGCGACCACGGGCTGCGGAGCACACTCTGGCCGCCCGCGAGGAAGCGATTGGGCGCGGCGTCGGGGGCGGTGGCGTGGAGCGCAGGGTCGTGGGTGAGCAACTCGTCAAGCTCGAGCGGGTAGTCCCAGCTCGCACCGGTGTAATTGAGTCCGCTGGTGCCGCGTTCGTCCTCGAACGGCCCGAGGTCGGCGGTCCGGTAGCTCCAGGCGAGGATTTCGGCGAGCGGTGCGGTCGAGTGAAGCGCGGTGGGTGCGGAGCGGTAGGCGCTGGCGGCGAGGTGGGTGGGCGTCGGGCGGAGGTAGGAGTCCTCGAGATTGGGCAACCAGCCCCGGCTGTTGCGGGTCGCGACCATCGCCTCGAAAACGGGCTGGAAGGGCGTGAAGCCGTCGACGCCCGAGACGTTGCGGTAGTGCCAGAGGAAAGGCACGAAGTTGGTCAGCGAGAACACGAGGTAGTGCGTGCCCTCGCGGTAGAGGCCGTCGCCGCTGAAGAAGTAGCGCGTGTTGCGGTTCGAGGCTTCGAGGGCGCGGGCGAGCCAGGCCCGGGCTTCCGGGTGGCCGGAGAGGGTGAGCGCCATCGAGCCGAGGCCCCACGCGGGTTTGGAGAGATGGTTGTGGGGACTGGCCGGGGTCCAACGGTAAAGGTTTTCGTGGACGCAACGGGCCTCGCGGGCGAGGCGTTCGCGGATGGCGGCGTCTTCGGCGGGCGTGAGAGTGGGCTGCACGCAGTCGTAGGCGTGGGCGTAGTTCTGGAGCCAGGAACCGCGGTAGATTTCGTCGACGGGGCCGTTCTTCACGTTGGAATCCAACTCGAAGATGGGGCCGTCGTAGGCACGGAGCAGGAACTCAACCGCCCGCTGGCGGTGGGCGTCCGCGGCGGCAGGGTCGTCGACCAACAGTGCGGCGACCGCATGGGAGCGGGCCGCCATCGAGGCGGCGCCGTAGTATTTGTGGATCACCTCGGTCTTGTCCTGCGCGGTCGGTGCGGCGGGCAGCGGTTGGGCCAGGTCGGCGCGCCCGAGCACCGCGGCCCAGCGGCGGCGGGCGTAGTTGTCGGCGGTGAGCCGGCCCCGGAGCGTGGGCAGGTCGGTGGCGCGGAACCAGAGCGACGGGTGCGACTCGCCCGCGGGCAGCACCGGCTCGGCCGGCAACGCGAAGCCGGTGTAGCCGGCGTAAAATCCGTCCGGCGCCTTGTCGCGGGTCTTAGGCTCGGCGGCGATGAGCGCGGCGGCGGCGGTGGCAAAAACGAGGGCGGTGGCGCGGAGCGACGGGGCGAGTGCGATCATGGGAAAGTGCGGTGAGTCGTGTCATCCAGCGGCCGGGGGAGCGCGGGCAGGGACCAATGCGCGAGACGCCAGTCGCCGTGGGCGGGGTGCCAGAGGTGGAGCTGACCGGGCGCGGTGTGCTTGACGGACCAGAGCGGTTCGCGGGCCGGGCCAGCGTAGGAGAGGGCGAGGAGAAGGCGCGGCTCGGCGCTGCGCGCGGTGCGAAAGACGGGCGTGAGGTGGTGGGGCGCCGCGACGTGGCGGCGCTCCGTGGTGTCGTCGGTGCGTGCATCCCACTCGAACGCGAGGGGAGCGCCGAGGTGTTGGAGGATCGTCTCGCGGCCGGAGGTGCTACGGCCGATGAGGGCGGTGGCGTGGTCGTGCGGGTGCTGATCGGCGGGCGCGAGGATCGGGGTGGCGGCGAGGGCGTCGCCCGCGGCGGCGGGGAGGGCGAAGCCGCCGAGGCGCAGCACGACGGGCTGGCGCGGCGCGACGTGGTGGACGTGCAGCAGCCAGCCGGCGCGCCAGAAGACGAAGGTTTCGACGCTCGTGTTCACCTGGCCGGTCTTGAAACCCATGTTCCAGGAATAACCGAGATGGTCGGCGTCCAATTCGACCGCGACCGTGGAGTGGCGGCCAAAGAGGCGGCCGTCGTCGAGCTGCTGCGTGAGCGCGCTGTCGAAGGAGACGTTGGAAATTTCCGGGAAGGCGTAGGTGAAGTGGACGCCGGTGCGGTAGCTGAGCTTGCTCCATTTCCACGCGCCGTAGCGGAGCTGCGTGTTGCCGACCATCGAGCCGGCATTGAGGATCTCGACCTCGCCGTCGGGCGTGCTGCGCGTGACGAGACCCGGCGCGGGCATGACGCGCACGAAGCCGCGCTCGGCGGGCAGGGGTTGCTCGGGCTCGTTCCAGAACGGATGCTCGGATGGCAGCAGCAGCGGCGTGAAGCCCTTGGCGGCCCAGTAGGGCGAGGCCGGCGCGGAGTAGGGCTCGATGATCTTCGGGAAAATGTCGGTGAAGCCCGGCCCGAGTGCGCCTTGGGCCGTGAAGATCGGGCGCGAGAGGAAGAAGTCGAGGTTGCGCGTGCAGAGGCGGCGCAGCATCCCGGGCGCGAGGTCGGTGCCGTTCTCGGCGAGGGCGAGGCCGAAGACGTTGAGGCCGTTGAACCGGTAGGTGATGGAGCGGCCGAAGGCCGGATGCTCGCCGCTGGCGGCGAAGAAGTGGGCGTAGTCGGCGACGAAGAGCC
This sequence comes from Verrucomicrobiota bacterium, assembly GCA_030916665.1. Lineage (GTDB taxonomy): Bacteria > Verrucomicrobiota > Verrucomicrobiia > Opitutales > Opitutaceae > Lacunisphaera. The sequence continues at coordinate 10,927 of JAUPWC010000013.1, read as the reverse complement.
GCGCCCAGTCGCGCCAGCGTTGCGCGCGGGTGATGTCACTCGCTCCGTGCAGGTGCGCCCACATCAGGCCGTAGAAGTGGAAGGCGTAGGCGTTGTAGTGGTCGTAGGCCTGGTTGATGCCGTCCTCGAACCAGCCGCCGCCGCGGTGCATGGTCTCAAGCTGGTTGAGATGGGCCTTGATGACGGCGCGGTCGGTGCGGTGCGCGGCGCCTTCCTTCCCGAGAAACTCCAGAATATGCACCGACATGAACAAGTGGTTGTTGTTGACGATGCCACCGCCGCGGCAGGTCGCGAACCAGCGCAGCACCTGCGCGCGGACCTCCGACGGCAACGGTTTCCACAAGTCGCGCGGGGCGAGCTGGAGCGCGATGGCCATGAGACCCATCTCGACGTGGTGTTGGTGGTAGCTCGCATCGGGTCCCCAATACTGCGGCGAAGCCGGGTCGGTGCCGAGGGCCAGGCCGGCACGAAACCACGCGGCTACCTGCTCGCGCAGCGCGGCATCCTCCGGTCGCGGCGCGGATTGCAGCCAGAACGCCGCGAGCACGAGCGGACGCGCGAAGGATTCCAGCCGGTCGGCCTGCGCGTCGTGGTCGGAGGGCTGTCCGGCAATCGGCAGGTCCGCCCGGCCGGGCGCCATGAGCGCGGCGAGCGGCTCGAGCAGCCGGCGGGCGGCATCCTGCCAATGGCGGTAGGCGGCGGGCAGCGGCAGGGGCGAGGAGGTCATCAGACAGGGAACGGGGCTGTTTTCGGAAATCGAAAATCCAGAATCGAAAATCAAAAAAATCAGGTCGCGGTGTCGTAAACCTCCGGCGTGACCACGGCCTGCAGGGGCCGGCCGGTGCAGTAGGCGCGGAGGTTGGCGAGGGCGAAGGCGCCGGCGTCGCGCCGGCGGTCGGTGGTCGGGCCGGCGATGTGCGGCGTGAGCGTGACGTTGCGCAGGCCGCGAAACGGCGAGTCGGCGGGCAGCGGTTCGACGGAATAGACATCGAGCCCGATCTGGATGCGGCCTTCCTGGGCCACGCGGAGCAGCGCGGCCTCGTCCACCACGGCGCCGCGGCCGACGTTCACGAACACGCCGCCCGGACGGATGAGGCGCAGATGTTCCTCGCGCACGATGCCGCGCGTGGAGTCGTTGAGCGGGGCGAGTTCCACGATGATGTCGTTCTCGGCGAAGAGTTCCTCCAACGAGCCGGCGCAGGCGAGGCCGAGACCGGCGGCGGTGCCCGGCGTGACATCAGGCGCGAAGGCCGTGATCGGCGCGCCGAAGGGGCGGAGCAATTGCACCAGCTCGCGCGCGATCTGGCCGAAGCCGTGCAGGCCGACGCGACGCCCGAAGAGCGAGGCGGTTTCGCTGCCGCCGTTTTTCCACGCGCCTTCCTCGTGCATGGCGATGGTCCAGTAGGTGGCGCGGCGCAGGCACGACAGGATGTGAAACAGCGCCCACTCGGCCACGATGCGGCTGATCGAGCCGCCCCAGTTGGTGATCAGCAGGCCGGTTTCCAGCTGCGGGCGCGTGACCAGCCGGCGCACGGAGCCGCAGAGGTAGCACACGTAGCGGAGATTCGACGGCAGCGTGGCGGGCAGCGCCGGGGTTTTCCAGCAGCCGAGCAACACCTCGGGGTTGGCGGCGGCGAGGGCGGCGGCGAAGTCCTCCAGGGACCCGGCGGTCGGGTCGCAGACGGAGAAACTGCCCGCGAGGGCGCGCACCTCGCCGAGCAGCGGCTCGGGCAGAAATTCACGGAGTTCCGCGTCGGTCAGGGCGGCGAAGACAACAGGGCGACGGTTCATGTCAGGCAGGAGGAAAACATTCGAGGATCTCGGCGGTGGGTTCGGGCGAGTAGCGCAGCGCCCCGAGTCCGGCGGGGCAGAAGAATTTCTCGCCAGGCTTGAAATCGTGGCGCTCGTCGCCCGCTTCGACCGTCACGCGGCCACCGGTCACGATGCCGATGTGGGCGGCGTCTTCGGATTTGGCGACGGGGCCGCGCAGGTGGCTTTTGCGCACACGGAAGCACGGCGTCTGCGCGGGACCGACGAGGTCGTCCTGCCAGGAATCGGGCCCGAGCGCGCGGCGCCGCAGCGGCTGGCGTGCCGCCTCGACCGCCACGCGTGAGAGCGACCAGGGCGCGAGGTCGAAGACGTCGAGGCAGAAATCCAGTCCGCGGCCCATGAAGCGCGCGCTCTCGGGCAGCACGTAGCCGCCGCGTTCAAACTCGAAACGCACGACGAGGTCGCTCGGTTCCTGGATCTCGACGAGGAAAACGCCCTCGCCCAGCGCATGTGGCACACCGCCGGGCACGAGGAAGGTGTCGCCGGGTTTGACCGGAATTTTGTCGAAGCAGGCCTCGAGGGCGGCGATGTCCTGCGTCTCGATCATGCGACGGAGCTCGGCCCGCGACGGCGGACGCTGGAAGCCGAGGCAAATGTAGGGCGCCACGACTTCCGGCCGCGTGGCGACGACGTGGTAGGCCTCGGTCTTGCCGCTGGGCGAACCGAGGAAGCGGCGCGCGAAATCGGCCGTCGGGTGAACCTGGAAGTGCAGGCGGATGGACGGATCGAGCAGCTTGACCAGCAGGTGCGGTTGCGCGCCGTGTTTCGCGACATGGGCCGCGCCGAGGAAATAATCCGGGTCGGCGGCGAGCAGCGCGGCGAAGTCGTGCGGTTCGCCCCCGACGACGACCCGGGAAACGCCTTCGCGGAGGTGCTCGCGGCCGGCGTTGATCGCGCGCGTGGTCGAGGCGATCCAGTCCTCGGGGAAATGGCCGTCGGCGGGAGCGGTGGCGCCGGCGAGCGCGTCGAGCTCCCGCCCACCCTGGTAGGTGCGCCACACGCGGTTCGGCGGCAGGAGGACGAGTTTTCCACGGGGTGCGGGCATGTTAGTCCGGGAACGGGCGAAGGGCAGCGAAGCGACGGTTGGATGGTTAACCGGCGGCCGGCGGAACGGATTTGGTCCGTGCCGGACGACGGAGCGCCCAGCCGATGACGATCAGCACGGCACCGCAGAAGCCGAAGCCGAGCCGGCCCGCGGGCGGATTGGGGATGAGCGCCAGCAGGGTGATGAACGCACCGTAGCCGAGGCTGAGCAGGCCGAGCACGCGGCCCTGCTGGTGGTCGGAGGCCTCGCCGATCTCCTTCTGGAAATCGATCGGGGTGCGCATGTCGGCAAAAAACCGGCCGACGCGCTCGCGATACTCCGGCGAGGACGAGTTCCAGAAGGCGCGCGTGCCGAAGAACCAGAGGCAGCCGGCGGTGACGTTGAGGAAGAGGCCGGCGGAAACGGTCCAGTAGTTGCGCTCGGCCGGGCTGAGGGGACCGGTGTGGAAGGTCTCCTGCAACCACGCTGTGTCCAAGACGTAGGTCGCGACCACCGAGCCGGCGAAGGAGGCCGCCATCGTGGACCAGCCGGCCCAGGGCGGCGTGCGCTGCACGATGATGCACAGCACGAGCGGGATGGTCAGCGGCACGGCGACAAGCGTGCCGAACTGCTGCATGAGCTCGAACAGGCCGAGGTCCTTCATCCGGCTGAAATTGAGCGCCGCGAGGATGACGAGCACGCCCATGACCGTGGTGGTGATGCGGCCGGTCACGACGAGTTCGCGGTCGGTGGCCTGCGGGCGCAGCACGGGCTGGTAGAAACTCTTCACGAAGATGCCGACGTTGCGGTTGAGCCCGCTGTCCATGGACGACATCGTCGCGGCGAAGATGCCGCTGAGCAGCAGGCCGAGCATGCCGGCGGGCATGGTCTGCAGACACATGGCGAGGAAGGCCCCCTCCGCGGGGTTGGTGAGTCCGGGAAACACGGACGAAAGATCCGGGTGCAGGATGCGCGCGGCCATGGGCGGGATGAACCAGATGACCGGGCCGACGATGAAGAGCACCGCGCCGAGCAGCGCGGCCTTGCGGGCGTGCGAGCCGTCCTTGACGCAGAGGTAGCGCGACGAATCGAGGATGTTGTTGGCGGAGATGAACTGCTTGATGAGCACCGCGACGCCCCAGAGCAGGAGGAGCTTGGAGTCGAGCAGGCGCCCCAGGTCGAGATGACCGGCCGGCAGGCGCCCGACGAACTCCGCCGGTCCGCCGACGGCCTGCAACGACAGGAAGGCCGCGACGACCGAGACCGGCATGAGGATGAGCACCTGGATGAAATCCCCCGCCACCGCGGCCCAGCTGCCGGCGAAGATGGTCATGAGCACGACGACCGCACCCGTCACGATGATGGTGAACTCGAGGTCGAAGCCGAAGGCGGCGGTGAGGAACACGCAGAGGCCGTTGAGCCAGATGCCGGCGTAGAGCGTGCTCAGCGGCACCTGCAGCCAGGTGAAGACCTGCTCGTTGGCCGGGCTGAACCGGATGCGCACGGCCTCGATCACGGTGATGACGCGCATCTGGCGGGAGCGCGCGCCGAAGTAGAGCCAGTTGAACACGAAGCCCACGGCGTTGGCGAAGTAGAGCAGCAGGATGGGCCAGCCCTCGGTGTAGGCCATGCTCGCCGCGCCCGTGAAGGTCCACGCGCTGAACTGCGTCATGAACGCCGAGCTGCCCACCAGCCACCACAGCATCTGCCCGCCGCCGCGGAAGTAGTCGCTGGTGTTGCGGACGAAGCGCGCCACCAGCCAGCCCATCCCCAGCATGAAGGCGAAGTAGAACGCGATGACGGCGTGGTCGTAGGGGGTCATGGGGCGGGACAGGGGCGGCAGCGTTGCCTAATAATTATTACCCAACAAGCCCAAAGTGACGCCCGCGGGGGCGGCGGCTTCAGGCCGGCACGGGGCCGGTGGTGCCGCCGGGGACGAGCTGGGCGGGCAGGATGAGGTCGTTGATGCTCTCTTCGTCATCGCCGGTGGAATCGAGGAGGAGGCGCGCGGCGGCGGCGCCGAGTTTCTCGGCGTCGGAGCCCGCCACGGTGATGTAGGGCGACTCGGCGGCGGCGAGGCGGGAGTTGTCGGCGCCGGCGATGCTTACGTCGGCGGGCACGCGCCAGCCCTCGTGGGCAAAGGCCTTCACCGCGCCGGCGGCCATCAGGGTGTTGTAGCAGAGGAAGGCCGTGGGAAAATCCTTGCGGCGAAGGTGCGGCCGCAGGGCCAGCACGGCCTCGAAACCTTCAGCGCGGTCGCCCTGCGCGAGACGAACGCAGTAACGTTCGTTGGCGGCCAGGCCGCGCGTGCGCAGGGCCTCGTGAAAGGCGTCGTAGCGCATCTGGTGGCGGTTGAGGCCGACATTGCCGCCGATCCAGCCGAAGCGGCGGTGGCCGAGTTCGTGCGCGTGGCCGACGAGCAGGTCGAGGGCCTGCGCCTCGTTGCCGATGACGGAGTGGCACTGGCCGGGATGACGCGCGGACACGGCGACGATACGCGTCTCGTGCCGGCGGAGCGATTTCAGGAAAGGCGTGGCGACCTCGCCGAGCAGCACGACACCGCGCATCGAATGGCCGGAGGGAAAGAGTTCCGCGAGACGGGCCGGTTCGAGCGTGTCCTCGGCGCCGAGAAACACCGCCGTGTGGCCGCGCGCGGCGAGCGCCGTGTGCAGGCCGTGCAGCACGAGACCGAAGTAGGAGCCCTGGTTGTGGATCGAGAGGCCGGAGCGCAGGATGAAGCCGACCTGACGCTGCCGGACACCGGCGGGCGACTGCGCGGGGTTCATGCCCTTGGGCTGGTAGCCGAGGCGCGAGGCGTGGTCCCAGATCGTCTGGTAGGTCTCCGGGTTGATGCCCTCCTTACGCCCGTTCAGGGCCAGCGAGACGAGTGCCTGGGAAATGCCCAGGTCGCGGGCGATGGACTGTTGGGAGACCCGGCGCTTCGGACGCATGCCCATGGCCTAATTTTCATCAGGAGCACGGCAACGGAATAGTGGCGGGGTAGGGCGCACCTGTGGGCAGCGCGCTTGCGCGCACCGAGAAAGCGCCCGCGAGCGGGCTGCCCACGAAAACCAGGGCGGTCACCGCGGATCGAGTGTCTTCAGCGGCGTGAGCGTGACGGGGCCGAGGAGGCCGGAGGGGCGCGGCGTCCACTTGGCGGCGGTGAACAGGCCGTCGGAGCCGGTGTTCTCGCGGAGCCGGGCCGGCATGTTGGCGTTGTAGAATTTCTTCCAGTTCACGCCGCGGCGGTCGAGGTCGGCGATGCGGTTGGCGGCGAGGTTGGTGATGCTGACCTCGAGGACGTTTTGTGCGACAAGGCCGTCGGCGGGAATGACGACCGCATACGGCGCCTGCCAGAGCACGGCGATTTCCCGGCCGTTAAGCGTGACCCGCGCGCTCTCGGCGACGCGGCCGAGGTCAAGGCGCCACGCGGGCGCGCCTCCCGCGGGCCGGGGGAAGCGAAGCGTGTAGGTGGCGGCGCCGGAGAACGCGGTGACTTCTTCGCCGCCGAATTCCGTCCAGGATTTCAACGCGGACACGGTGGTCGCGGCCGGCAGGGTGGGGCCGCCGTCGGTGAAGCGGACGGCCCAGTCGCCCGGGAGGGGCAGGGCCTCGCCGGCGTTCTGCCAGTAAGTCCAGGCCGGCCCGGTGACGGCCCGGTTGTCGAGCGTGACAATCACGGATTCGCTGGGGGCGAGTTGCAGGAACACGCGGCTGGGCTGGGCGGGGGCCACTTGGGCGGCGGCGAGACCGAGGCGGCCGGTGGCGGGATCGAAGAGCGCGGCGGTGCGGCCGTGGGCCTGCAGGGGCACCCAGCCGTTCACCGGCCGGTTGCTGCGGTTCGCGATGAAGTAGAGGAAACCGTGCTCGGTGCGGCGGCGCACAAACTCGAGGCCGAGTTCGACGAGCGATTCGCGCGGGATGCCCGGGCGGGCTGCGAGCAGCTGTGTCGAATCCGGGCCGACGATGAACTCGCCTTTTCCGACGGTTGCGCGCGTGAGGGTGCCGTCCGCGCGGGTGCGTTGGTTGATGCGGGCGAGCAGCCGGTCGAACTCAGCCTGCTGGAGCTGGCCGGAGTGGCCGGGGGCGCTTTGCGGAAGCGCCTGCTCGACCAGGATCGTCGCGCCGCGCTCGGCGAGCTTGACCAGATGCGACAGCGTGGCGAGGGGCATGAACTTCGTCGGCGGCACGAGCACGGTGTGGTAACCCTGTTGGCCGCTCTCGATCAGCATGCCGCGATAGTCGAGCCCTTGGATCTGCCGGTCGGAGATGTAGTCGAAGCCGACGCCCGAATCCACGAGGCGCTCAGCGGTCTGCCGCAGGCTCTCCACGCCGAGCGGGTCGCGGCCGTGTCCGAAGTGGGGCATCTCGCCGGTGCCGCGGAGCGCCCAGCGGTCGTGGATGTTGTAGTAAAGCAGCACGTCTTCGTCGGGCCGGCCGGATTGGAGGAAGGACTGCGCGCGGGCCACGTAGGCGTTGACCGCGGCGAAATCGCGCCAGATCGGGTTGATGGGGCTGAGCTCGACGGAGGCGTAGAAATGGTAGCCCGGCCAGGGCTCGTCCGGCGGCGAGAAGGGCGTGCCATGGTAGCAATTGTGGTTGATGCCCGCGAGGAGGAAGCCGTCCACCGTGGCCTTCAGCTCGGCGAGGGTGGAGAGGAAGTGCTCGTTCAACCACGTGGCGGTTTCCGCGGAGACGAGAGGCTTGCCGGTGACGTGCGCGACGGACGACGCCATTTTCATGGCGAGGTGGCCGTTGCCCTCCTGCTCGGGGATGTCGCTGGCGGCGTAGAGGTCGAGGATGTTGGCGGGGGCGTTGTGCGCCTGGTTGCGGATCAGGGCGCCGCGGCGGTTCGCCCATTCGCGCCACGGCACGGTGAACTGTTCCAACAGGAGGTCGGAAACGGTTTCGCGGTAATCGGCCAGCACGCGGCTGTCAGCCGGGCCGAACAGCGCGGGGAGCTGCGTGCGGAGGTCGTAGCCCCGGAGTCGCGCGAATTCGGCGAAGAAGCGCGGCGTGAAGTCGGCCTCGCCCTCGCCGTCGTCTACTTCGTAAGAGTCGTTGAAGTAGGCGCGCACTCCCCCGGTGGCGCGGTCGGCGAAGGCCCGGTCGAACTCAACCAGGTAGCGCGCGAGGGCGGTCGCGGACAGGTGGTCGACGGCGTAGCCTTCGGCCGCGGGCGCGGCGCGTTCGACCATCTTGCCGTGCTGGCCTTGGAACAGCGCGTAAAGCGTCCAGGCGCCGCGATCCGCCGGGGCGGTCCAGTCCAGACGTCCGTCCGGCGACACCCGGGCGGTGAGGTCGAGCGGCGTGCGGTCGGCACCGGCGTCGGGATAGGCCATGAGCGCGACGAGCGGCAGCGGTCTCGGGAAACGGACCTGGTCGATGGCGAGTTCCTGCAGGTTGAGGTTCGCCGCAATGGGTTCACGCAGCTCGATGAGGGGCACACGCGTGCGGCCGGCGAAGAGGAGCAGAGGTTCCTGCGTCAGCTGCACCGGTTCGGTCAGCGTGCCGCCGGCCGCGACCGTGAAGGTGCGGTGCGCGAGGTAATGCGCGGCATCCTCCCCCTCGATCCACGGTCCGCCGAAGGGCCAGCCGGTGCCGGTGGCGAGATCGATGCCGAGGTCTAGCCGCCGGCCCTCGCGCAGCACATGCTCCAGGTTGCCAACCCAGCGATCCGACAGGAACGGCACGAAGCGGTCTTCCGCGCCGCGCACGCCGTAGATGGGGGTGATCTCGAGGCCGCCGAGGCCGGCGGCGGCGTATTTCTCCATCTCAGAAGTGAAGCTGGCCGCGTCGCCGATGTTGCCGAGCCACCACCAGCGCGTCCACGGCTTGTGGTCGCGGGTGACCGCCGGCCAGGCGAGAGGTGCCGGCGCGGTGGCGCTCAGGGGCAGGACGAAGGCAAGCAGCAGCAACGGCAGCAGAACGGGGCGGTTTCTCATGCGGAGTGGGCAAGCAGTAGCCCCGGTTCACACGCTAATCAAGCGGAGCGGCCCGCAATCTGCTCGGACTGTCAAGACGGCGGCAACAATGACGACTCCGGCCGACGGACTAGTTTTCCCGACTCGCAACCCCGACACTACCCTTTGCCCCGGGAGGAGCCCTCAGGCCCGTTGAACCGCGCTTGATGCACCCCATGGCGGGCGTAGCCCCACACTTTCCGCTTCATGACCGCTTCTTCCCAACCCGCCCGCCTCGCCATCATCGGCGTGTCCGGCTACGGCAGCATCCATCTGCAGCTCGCCCGGGAGAGCCGGCAGCGGGGCGAGGCGGTGCTCACCGCGGCGGCGATCATCAATCCCGACCAGGAAGCCGCCAACATCGCGGAACTGCGCAGCCACGGCACCGAGATTTTCAGCGACTACACCGAGATGCTGCACGCACACGCCGGGCGCATCGACCTCTGCCTGATCCCCACCGGCATCCACTGGCACGCGCGCATGACGATCGCCGCCCTCGAGTCCGGCGCCAACGTGCTGGTCGAGAAACCCCTCGCCGGCTCGCTCGCCGAGGTGGAGGCGGTCCGGCAGGCCGAGCGGCGCACCGGCCGGTTCGTCGCGGTGGGCTTTCAGGATTTCTACGAGCCCGGCACGACCTGGCTCAAGGAGGAGCTCGACCGCGGCGTGATCGGCGATATTCGTTCGGTGCGCTTCCTCGGCGTCTGGCCGCGCACGCGCGGCTACTTCACGCGCAACGACTGGGCCGGCCGCCTCGCGGTCAACGGCATGCCGGTCATGGATTCGCCGCTGAACAACGCCTTCGCCCATTTCGTGATGCTCAGCCTCTTCTTCGTCGGCGGGCAGGATCTCGAGCTGGAGGGCGCCGAGCTGATGCGCGCGCACGCCATCGAGAGCTTCGACACCGCGGTCGTGCGCTCGCGCACGGGCAGCGGCGTCAAGCTTTGGTTCGGCACCAGCCACGCCTGCGCGGAGACCGTCGAGCCCGAGATCGTGATCACCGGCAGCCGCGGCCAGGCCGCGTGGCGCTACGAATCCGAGGCCTGGTGGCGGGCGGCCGACGGCGCGGGCGAGCGCCGTTCTTTGCTCGACATCACCGGCGCGCGCCGCGCGATGTTCGCCGCCGCGCTCGCGCGTCTGTGCAATCCGGCCGTGCGCATCTGCACGAGCGAGCTGGCCGGCCGGCACACCGCCCTGATCGAGACCATCCACCGGCAGGGCCGCGTCGGCATCGTGCCGCCCGCCGACGTCACCTGGAGCGGGGCGAACGGTGCGACCACGCAGGTGCCCGACATCCGCGGCCTGGGCGAGGCGCTGCGCCGCTCCTACGAGAACGAGCAGTCCCTGGCCGTCTGCGGGTTCACGCTCGGGGCCTGAGGCGGTTGGCCGATGTGGGTCAGCGCGCTCGCGCGTTCGGCGGGCTCAGGGCCTTGAGCTTGTCGAATGGCGCTTCCGTCCGCTCGCGGTCCGCCGAATCTGCCGCCCGCGATCAGCTTTCGGCAATTTCCCATCCATGCACAACTAACCTATTAGGTTAGTTGTGCATGGATGGGGTCTGACCTGGTTCTGCGGAGGTGTCCTGCCGGGGATATGATTGACTCCAATCATATCAGTTTGGAGCGTCCTGCTTCCCGCGCATGCCTCCTGTTTCCACGTCCCCGCTGCTGAGCCTGCACGGCATCCGCAGGAACTACGGGGCCGTGCGTGCCCTTCGCGGGGTTGATTTCGAACTGCGCGCGGGCGAGGTCCACGCCCTCCTCGGCGAGAACGGCGCGGGCAAGTCCACCCTCATCAAGGTCGTCACCGGCGCCCACCGGCCCGACGCGGGCGAGATCCGCCTGGCCGGCGAAACCCTCGCGGGCCTGACGACCGAGTCGGCCCGCGCCCGCGGCATCGCCTGCATCTACCAGCAGCCCGCGCTCTTCGCCGAACTCGACGTGGCCGAGAACATCGGCCTGCGCCTCGAGGCCGGCGGGGCCTGGCGGCGCGTGGACTGGAAAACGCGGGCCGTCCGCGCCGACGAACTGTTGCGGCGCATCGGCGCGGAATTCCCCGCGACCCGCGCCGTGCGCGACCTGTCCATGCCCGAACAGCAGCTTGTCGAGATCGCCTG
>JAUPWC010000107.1 GCA_030916665.1 Verrucomicrobiota bacterium | reverse complement strand
GCTCCTTGCGTTGATCAACGACGCGCTGGCCGCCTGGAAGATCGAAGCCGGCAAGGTGAATTTTGCCGCCTTGCGCGACAACCTGCAGACCCCGCTGGGCGGCGTGATCGCCGTCGCCGGCCAGTGCATTGAGCAGGCGCGGGCCGCCGGCCAGGAAGACACGATCAAGGACCTCGAAAAAATTCTCCGCGCCGCGCAGAATCTCCTCACGCTCGCCAACAACACCGACCCCTCGGCTCTGTCCGGCTACGGCCAGAGCAATTCGCCCGTCGACGACACGCCCGAGCCCCCCACCGGCCTCAGCCCCAATCTGCTCCAGCCCGCCGCCCCGCAGGATTTCGGCATTTCAAACCAACCGATGCCCAGCGCCCGCCTGCTGGCGGTGGATGATGACGACCTCAACCGCGACATGCTGGTGCGTCGGCTCAAGAAACTCGGCTATGATGTCACCGAGGCGGGCACCGGCCGCGAAGCGCTGGGCAAGCTCAAGGAAGGCAGCTTCGATCTCATCCTCCTCGACATCCTGATGCCCGACCTCGACGGATTCCAGACCCTGGAATTCATGAAGGCCGATCCGCGGCTCAAGCATCTGCCGGTGATCATGCTCACCGCGCTCGACGACGTGGACAGCACCGTGCGCTGCATCGAGGCCGGCGCCGAGGACTACGTCCCCAAGCCCTTCAACCCCGTTATCCTCCGCGCCCGTATCACGGCCTCGCTCGAAAAAAAGCGCCTCCGCGACCAGGAACAGGCCTTTCTCACCCAGCTGCAGGTCGAGCGCGCCAAGTCCGAGCGCCTCCTGCTCAACGTCCTGCCCAAGGCCATCGCCGAGCGGCTCAAGGCCGGCCAGCGCACGATCGTTGACAGCTTCATCGAGTCCACGGTGCTGTTTGCCGACATCGTCGGTTTCACGCGCATCTCCTCGAAGCAGTCGCCGCAACGCACCGTGCAGCTGCTCAACGAGTTTTTCTCCAGCTTCGACCGCATCGCCGAACAGATGGAACTGGAGAAGATCAAGACCATCGGCGACGCCTACATGCTGGTCAGCGGTGTGCCGGTCATCCGTCCGGATCACGCCGAGGCCTGTGCCGCCGCCGCCATCGAGATGCTCGAAGCGGTGCGGCAGTTCAACCGCCGCCATCAGGTGGACTGGAGCATCCGCATCGGCATGAACAGCGGTCCCGTCGTGGCCGGCATCATCGGCACCCGCAAGTTCGCCTACGATCTCTGGGGCGACACGGTCAACATCGCCAGCCGCATGGAATCGCACGGCCAGCCCGGGCATATCCAGGTCTCCGTGGCCACGAGGAATCTCCTCGAGGGCAAATATCTCTTCGAACCGGTCGGCGTGATCCCGATCAAGAACTCGCAGCCGATGCCCACTTTCCTGCTCCTGCGCAAGGTAGGCTGAACGGTTTGGAGCGGTTTCAGTAATGCTGTAGCCGCGTTGGAGCGCCGCGACAACGTGGTCGTTGCCTGACCACGCTTTCATCCCGCGCTCACGCGGGACTCAAGCGCGGCCAGACCTTGGAGCAGTGCGCTCAGCCCGTGTTCTTCAGGCCGCCGGCGATGCCGTTGACCGTCAGCTCAAGCACGGCGCGGATGCCCTCGCGCTCGGGCTTGCTCACCCGGCGCACGCGCCGGCGCTTGATCATCTCGACCTGCAGGTAGTTGAGCGGATCAACGTAGGGGTTGCGCAGCTTGATGGACTTCGCGAGCACGGGCTCGTTCTCCAGCAGCTGCGACTGCCCGGTCACCGCCAGCATGGTCTTCTCCGTGAGGTGAAATTCGTGCGACAACCGGCTCCAGACCCGCTCGCGCAGCGCTTCGTCCTCCACCAGTCCGGCATAGACGCGGGCGATGGACATGTCGGCCTTGCACAGCGTGAGCTGGGCGTTGTCGATCATCGTCTGGAAGAAAGGCCAGCGCTGATACATCTCGTGCAACAGCTTCGCCCCGCCCTTGCGGGCCACCACCGCCTGCAGGCCGCTGCCGAGTCCATACCAGCCGGGGAAGTTGAAGCGGCTCTGCATCCAGGAAAACACCCAGGGAATGGCCCGCAAATCGGAGACGCTCACGCTGCCGGTGCGACGGTAGGTCGGGCGCGAACCGAAGTTCAGCTCGCTGATCTCATCGATCGGCGTGGCCTGCCGCCAGAAGGTGAGAAACTCCGGGTCCTCGTGGACGCAGGCCTTGTAGGCGCCGAGCGCGGCGGCACTCACCTGCTCCATCGCCTTGAGCCAGCGTTTGGGCACGCGCTGGGCCCCGCGCTGCGCCTCGTTGGAACCGAGCAGGACGCCGTAGGCCATCTGCTCCAGCACGCGGTGCGCGAGGTCGGGATCATGGTAGCGCGTTGAAAGCACCTCGCCCTGCTCCGTCACGCGGATGCCACCGTCCTTGAGTCCGACGGGTTGCGCCAGGATGGCCTTGGCGGCCGGGCCGCCGCCGCGCGCGATGCTGCCGCCGCGGCCGTGGAAAAGCGTCACCCGCATCTTGTGCCGGCGGCACACCCGCATGATTGCGTCCTGCGCCTGGAAAAGCGCCCAGTTGGCCGTGAGATAGCCGCAGTCCTTGTTGCTGTCGGAATAGCCCAGCATGACGTGCTGGTGCCGCTGGTTGCGGGTCAGCTCGGCGGCGTAGGCGGGATGCTCAAACAACGCGCCGAGGATCACGGGCGCGTGGCTCAGGTCGTCGAGCGTCTCGAACAACGGGGCGATGGGCAGATGCACGCCGGCCAGTCGCTGGAGCAGCAGCACCTCCATGATGTCGGAGACGCCGTTGGTCATGCTGATGATGTAGATGCCGAGCGCGTCGGAGCCGTATTGCCGCTGGGCACGTAGCGCCAGCCGCAACGGCTCGACGACCGCCTGCGTCGCCGCGGAAAGGCCCGCGACCCGCCCTGCCGGCATGACCTCGGCGGTCCGGAGAGCGTCGGCCAGCAGGGTCTGTTTCTCCGCTTCGGAAAGCTGTTCGTAGTCCGGCCGCTCCAGCAGCTCGGCCACGGCACGCGCATGCGGTCCGGAGTGCTGCCGCAGGTCGAGCCGGGCGGTGTTCAAACCGAACACATCCACGCAGGCGATGGCATCGCGCAATTCGCCGTTGGCCAGCGGGGCGCCGCGATCATGCAGGAGGTCGGCCTCGATCTGCGCGAGCACGGCGCGGACGCTGGCGGTGGTTTCGCGCAACACCTCGGTCTCGGAAAGCTCCAGCAGGTCGGCGTCAACCTGGGCCAGCAGCCGCTCGCGCAGGCTGCTGAGGATGATGCGATACGGTTCGCGCGGATAGCGCTGCCCGACCGTGGCCATCAGGCTGGACGAGGCCCGGCATTCCTCCGCCATCCGGCGGATCACCGGCGAAAACCGGGCGCGCCGGTCGGAAACCGTGAGCGAGCCCGCCAGCCGGTAAAGCAGGTCGGCCAGCTTCTTGACCGCCATGCGGCGGTTCATCCGGAGCACCTGCGCCGTGACCTCGGCCGTCACGCCGGGGTTGCCGTCGCGGTCGCCGCCGATCCACGAGCCGAAGGAAAGCCAGCGGTTCGGCGCACGCACGCCCGGGTAGTGGCGGTTCAGCGCGTCCTGCAGGTCGGCGTTCAGCCGGGGCAGCAGGTGATAAAGCGTGCGGTCGAAATACCACAGGCCCGTGCGCGCCTCGTCGGCCACCTCGGGACGCTCGGTGCGGCTGCGGTCGGTGAGCCAGAGCGAGACGATTTCGCGGCGCACATCGTCGGGCGCGTGCTGGATCTCCTCCAGCGTGTGGCTGCGCAGGATGCCCGCGAGCGTGGAAAGTTTCTCCAGCATCGTGCGGCGCTTGGACTCGGTGGGATGGGCGGTGAAAACCAGCTCGATGCCGAGCTGGCGCACGAGCTTCTGCATTTTCTGGCCCGACACCCCCGCCTGCTTCAGCTCGATGATGGCCGCCTCGATGGATTCGCGCATCGGCTCGCTGGCATGCCCGGCGGCCAGCGTGCTGCGGTGCCGCTGGTTGCGCTCGCGCAGCAGGCGGATGCGGAAATTTTCTTCGGCCAGGTTCACCAGCTCGAAGTAGAGCGTGAAGGCCATGGCCTGGTTGAACGCCTCCTCCGGCGTCAGTCGGCCAACGGCTTGGGCCAGTTCCCGCGCGGCGGTGGCGTCGCCGGACCGGCTGCTCTTGGCCAGCGTCCGGAGCGTTTCAACCAGTTCAAGCGTCCGGGGGCCTTCAAGCGTGGCAATGGTCTGCCCGAGCGTCGCGCCGAGACTGCGTATCTCGGCCCGAAGCTTGGCATGCTGGTCCAGGGCGTGGTGCGTGGTGGCCGCCATCGGAAGGGTGAAATACGCAGTTCCTGTGCCGGTGCGGAAGCGAAAATTTCGCTCCGGCGATGTCATAACCCGCCGCCGGCGGTCAACGCCACTCGTGGCGCGGGTAGCGGCGCGAGAGCTCGGCCTTGATCTTCGGATACTGTTCCTTCCAGAAATTGGACAGATCGTCGGTCACCTGGATCGGACGCTGGTTGGGGGCGAGCACCTCGATCTTCACCGTCACCCGGCCGTGGCCGAGGGTGAACTTCGAGCTGACGCCGTAAAGCTCCTGGATGCGCGCGCTCAGCACGGGGGGACCGTCCTTGGAGTAGGTCAGGCGCGCCTTGCGACCGTTGGCCATCACCAGACGATCGGGCAGGTAATCGTCGAGCACGGCGAGTTGCTCGGCCAGCAGCCAATCGCGCAGCACGGGCATGACGGGTTTGTCCTTCAGTTCGCGTGCGCCGTGGCTGCCATAGCAGATCTGCTCGATGAGTGTGGCGCGGTCGGCATCGGTGATCGGGTTGACCTCCAGCTCCGGCCACCACTTCGCCAGACAGTTCACGCGCACGATCCACTGTTCGACGCCCTCGTTCCACTCGGTGAGCATGATGTTTCCGGCCATGACCTCGCGGGCGAGGATCGCCGCCGCCTCGCCGTCGGGCGGCTCCTCGGCGGTCTGCTTGGACTCGAGCACGAGATCGCGGAACTTCCGCTCCTTGCGAGCCAGCACCCGGCGCATCGTGGGGTCGTAGGTCACGCCGCCGGCATCGCTGAAATCCTCGGGAAACAACTCCTTGAGCCACGCCTCCTCCACCGCCGTGCACAGGTTGAGCAGCGTGTTCACCTCGCCCCGGCTCTCGATCTCGGTGATCTCGGCCGCCACGAGCAACGGCGCCTCCTGGATGCAGCTCTCGCGGGCGAGCACGCCCTTGCGCTTGTGGACCAGCTCACAGCGCAACGTGCCTTGGTCGAGACGCCGGCCCAGGTGGTCGCTGAAGCCGAGCAGCACGCATTTGCGCACGGCGACACCGTCGATGCG
>JAUPWC010000012.1 GCA_030916665.1 Verrucomicrobiota bacterium | reverse complement strand
GGCGAAGATCAGGCCAAGGCGGAACAGGGAGATCGAGGTGGAGCGGCTTGACCCCAAGACGCTGGCTTGGGGGGCGTGGACCGAGCAACGCGCTGGGGTCAACGCGTTCGACCTTCCTCCAGTCTGTATCGATGCCTTTGGCAGAAGTGGAACCGGCGCTCCGCACAGGTTTTTCCCAATCGTGGCGATCAGCCTGCGCTCCGCGCAGGCTCCAGTGCGTCCATGAAACCATGAGCTCAGTATGTGAAAGTCATAACCCCCGCGCCGGCAGAGAGCGCGGGGCAGTCGAAGGCAACTGCGTCGCCGCAAGGCGGGGTGGGGAGCAGCCGGAGACGGAAGGTTGGTCCCGAACGAAAGTGAACTCGATACGGCATGTCAGACGGGCGAGCCTGCTGGAGAAGGGCGAAGCCTGCCGCGTTAGCGGCGAACGCGTGACGGTCCAAGGACTGCCCATACTGGACACGCGTCGGCTGGGGTGTGGGTGGAGCGGGAACGATCCGAAGGGGGCATGGGATAAGTGGAGAGACCGGCGCGGCCGGCTGAGCCGCGACGGAGTCAGAGGGTCCATAGTAGCGAGGAAGCCGAGTAACGCCGGGGGAGCGAAGGGACCCAGGAAGGTGAACGCGTGATGGAAACGCCCAAGGAAACCAAACCTGCGTCAGTTCCCGGGAGGGATAAACCAGCAGGACAAGCCCCTGTCCGCGTGGCAGGCGCCGAACCCGGGGTGTGGACGGAGCGCATGCAGACGGCCCTCGTGAGAGGGTTGAGAGGAAACCAGTGGTTCAGTCTCATCGACAAAGTCTATGCGGACCGGACGCTGGAGCTGGCCTGGGCAAAGGTGAGGTCCAACGCAGGTGGCAGCGGCGTGGACCACATCACGATAGCACGCTTCGCCAAAGACTGCTCCCGCGGTCTGCTCGACCTTAAAGAGCAACTGCGAAAAGCGAGCTATCAACCCCGGCCGGTGAAACGGGTCTGGATACCGAAGCCCGGCACGAAAGAGAAACGCCCCCTGGGTATCCCCACGGTGCGCGACCGCATCGTGCAGACGGCCCTGCGCATGGTGATCGAACCAATCTTCGAGCACCGTTTCGCCGAGCACAGCTACGGCTTCCGGCCCGGACGTGGTTGCAAGGACGCACTGCGCCGCGTGCAAACCCTCCTCAACGAGGGCTACACGTGGATTGTGGACGCGGATTTGAAAGCCTACTTCGACACGATCCCGAAAGACCGGCTGATGAGCCGGGTGGAGGAACGCATCGCGGACAGTCGGGTGCTCGCGTTGATCCGAGGTTACCTCGACCAAGGGGTGATGGAGGAACTGACGCGGCACGAGCCCACGGATCGAGGCACCCCGCAGGGAGCGGTCATCAGCCCCCTGCTGGCGAACATCTACCTCGATCCGTTGGACCATCTGCTCGCCGCCTGCGGCGTGGAGCTGGTGCGCTACGCCGACGACTTCGTGCTGCTGTGTCGAAGCGAAGATGAAGCGAAGGCCGCGCTGGCTCGCGTGCAAACGTGGGTGTCCGAAAACGGCCTGACGCTGCATCCGGAAAAGACCCGCTTGGTAGATGCGACCCAACCCGGAGGATTTGACTTCCTTGGGTATCACTTCGAGCGGGGTTATCGGTGGCCGCGCCGCAAGGCGCTGGACCGGTTCAAGGACAAGGTGAGGGAGCTCACTCCGCGCCAAAGCGGGGAGTCGATGGAAGCGACGATCACGCAGCTCAACGACATGCTCCGGGGCTGGTTTGGTTACTTCAAACACAGTCACCGCACCACGTTCCCCAGACTCGACAGCTACATCCGCGGCCGACTCCGCGCCATCCTGCGCAAACGCGCGGGCAAGCGCGGACGCGGTCGCGGAGCGGACCACCAGCGATGGCGCAACCACACCTTCGACGCGCTGGGCTTGTTCAGCCTGATGCAAGCCCATGCCACGGTACGTCAGTCTCCTTGTTGAGATAATCACCAACCGGAGAGCCGGATGCGGGAGACCCGCCTGTCCGGTTCGGAGGGAGGGGCAGGTTCTATCCCTGTCCCTACCCCTATCCTATCAATGGTTGCGCTGTGGGAGCGAGCTTGCTCGCGACTCCGAGCGGAATCTGTGGCGAGCAAGCTCGCTCCCACCCTTTCGTCTGACTGATTCCGGATAAGACAGACCGAGGCACGAACTAAGGCCGGGGCCGGTCGCACGTCGTCGTGTTAACCCGGCTTGCACGCGGTGTGGGCTCCCGCCTTGCTCCGCGTGACGGGCCAAACGTCATGAACCCCAAAATCATCCTGCCCGCGGTCCTGCTGGCCACCGCCGCCGCCGCTGGCACCGGCTATTACCTTGGCTCCCGTGCCACGCCGTCCCCGGCCGGCGCTTCCCGCCCGTCGGGCGTTGCCGAGAAGCTCACCGCCGCGCCCCTGCCCAGGCCGCCGGCCGCAGACGCACCCCTCAAACGGCTCGATCTCACGCGCAAGCCGGCCGCGGCCGAGGTCGCCGCGCTCGTCGAGGACGCGGCCAAGAGCGGCCGCTGGCGCATGAACAAGCGCTGGGAGATCATCATCAATTCGCTGGAGGCGCCGGACTTTCCGCCCCTGCTGGACGTGCTCGCGAAACACGGCCCGTCGCTGGCCAAGCAGCAGCTGACGACGGCCTTCTATTCGCGCTGGGCGGAGTGCGACGCCCGCGCGGCCCTCGGGCACGCCGAGAAGATCGAGGCTGCGTCCGAGCGCGAGCAGGCGCTGGGCGCGGTGTTTCACGGCTGGGCCTACACCGATCCGCAGCCGTTGGCCGACTGGGCGCTGAAACTCCCCGCCGGCCGCACCCGCGACCAGGCCCTGTCCGCCGCCATGAACCAGCTGGCCGACGATGACCCGGGCGCGATGTTCGCCCTCGCGCAGGAGGCCGGGCTGGAGAATCGCACCGATTTCAATCTCGCGAATCTCTACCAGTCCTGGGCCGCCTCCGATCCCGAGGCGGCCGCGGCCCGTGCCGCCACGCTGCCCGTGGCGATGCGCCGCAACGCCTATGTGGCCATCGCCGCCGCCTGGGCGCAGCGCGATCCCGCGGCGGCGGCGCGCTGGGCGGTTTCCCTCCCGAACGTCCAGGACCGCCCCATGGTGCTGAACGGGATTCTCAACCGCTGGGTCGAGACGGCGCCCGAAGAGGCCGCGCGCTTCATCAGCCAGCAGGGAACGGCCGGCATGCCCGGGCAGTCCCTGGTCGGCTCCCTCGTGGGCGCCTGGGCGGCCAAGGATCCCGCCGCCGCCTTCGCGTGGTTGCGGCAACAGACCTCGCCGCTCTCCTTTCAGAACGGCCTGTGGGCGCTGGCCAGCCAGTGGGCGCAAAAGGACGCCCGTTCCGCGATCGCCGCCGCCGAGCAGCTTCCGCCCGGGCAGCAGCGCCAGCAGTTTCTCAACTCGGTCATCAACCAATGGGCGCAGCGGGAGCCCAAGGCTGCGTTCGATTACGCGCTGGCGCTGCCCGCGGGCCAGGCGCGGATGAATCTGCTGACCGGCATCGCCAGCCAGTGGGCGGGCCACGATCCGTTGCGCGCACTGGAAGGCGCCGCCCAGCTGCCGGCGGGACGCGAGCGCGACATGGTCACCACGCAGGCGCTCGGCCAGCTCGCGCAGCGCGACAGCGCCGCCGCGCTGGATTACGTGCAGAACCTCCCCGCCGGTCCGCTGCGCAGCCGCGCCTTGCAGGCCGTGATCCAGCCGATCATCCAGGAAGACCCGAAGCTCGCGCTCAGCCTCGCCGCGGTGCTGCCGGCCGGGCAGCAGCGGATGCAGGTCTATCACAACATCGCCTCGCAATACGCCATGATCGATCCCGCCGGCGCCGCGGTTTGGGTGGCGGGACTGCCCCCCGGGATGGAGCGCAACCAGGTCGCGGGCATCGTGGCCGGTCAACTGGCGCGGCAGCATCCCGACCAGGCGCTGGCGCTGGCCGAATCCCTGCCCGCCGGCAACACCCGCCAGCAGGCCTACATGCAGGTTGCCTCGAACTGGGCGCAACACGATCTCCCCGGTGCCGTCTCGTGGTTGCGCGGCCTGCCCGAGGGCGCGGTCAAGCAGCAGGCCATGGGGCAGATCGGTTACCAGTGGATTCAGAGCGACCCGGCCGGCGCCTTCGACTACGCGGTCACGCTGACCGACGGACAGACCCGCACCCAGCTCTTCAACCAGCTCGGGCAGCAACAGGGCTTCGCAGACGCCGAGGGAGCATTGCGGCAGGTCGAGCGCATTCCCGCCGGGGCGGCGCGCGACAGCTACCTGCAGTCGTTCATCAACGGCGTCGCCAACCACGACGTCGAACTTGCCGCGGAATACGCGACCTCCCTGCCGCTCGGCAGCGCGCAGAGCCAGGCCATCCAGAACGTGGCGAACCAGTGGGGACACCGCGATCCGGCGGCGGCGATCCAGTGGATCTCGGCGCTGCCCGAAAACACGGTGCCGGCGCACGTTCTGGGTCAGATCACCGGCCAGTATTTCAACGCCGATCCCGATGCGGCGCGGCAGTGGGTGGCCGCCCAGCCGGCCGGTGACCGGCGCGACCAGCTGATCGAGCAGCCCATCAACCAGCTCTCCTACCAGCAGCCGACCGAGGCGGTGCGGCTGCTCGACCTGGTGACCAGCACCGAACGGCGCACGCGTTACATGCAGCAGATCGGTCAGCAATGGCTGCAGCAGGACCGCGCCGCCGCCGAGACCTGGATCCGCGGCTCATCCTTGCCGGCGGACGTGCAGCAGCAGTTGCTGGCGGCGCCGGCGCAGAATGCACCCGGGCAGATCAACAGGCTGCGCCGGGGTTAGGGACAATCGGATTGTCGGAGGGCCGAGCTCCCGCGAGGCCGTGCCTCCTTCGCTGGATTCTTCGCTGCGCTGTCAAGTAACTCCCCTGTTTGTCATCCTGAAAGAAGTGAAGGATCCAAGATGATGCCCGCTGTCGGTCATGCTGCTGGATCCTTCGCAAGGCTCAGGATGACGGTAAGGATATTCATGGGTGGTCTCACCCCAGCAAGCTCCGGCTTGGTCTTTTGTCTCAGAATGATACGCCAACAAAATTGCTTCCGATTTCTGTCATGCTGAGCGCAGCGAAGCATCCAGTGCCCTTCCTTTCGGCCACGCGTGAGCCCGGCCCTCCAGAAAGCTGACCATCTCACCCCTGTTCGGAATACAGCCGGAACAGCGCCTGCGTGCCGTCGTCGGCTCCGCCGCGGCGGGCGACCTCGTCGTAGAGCTGCCGCGCCTGCCGGGTGCCAGGGAGGTCGAGCTTCAGTTCCGCGGCGGTGTCGAGGGCGAGGCGCAGGTCCTTGAGGAAATGCTTCACGTAGAAACCGGGCGCGAAGTCGCCCTTGAGCGCGCGCGGCGCGAGCACGCTCATCGCCACGCTGCCGGCGGCGCCGCTGCCGATGCTTTCCAGCACGCGAGTGGGTTCGAGCCCGGCGCGCCGGGCGAAGGTGAGCGCCTCGCACCACGACATCATCACCGAGGCGATGGAGATCTGGTTGGCGAGCTTGCAGAGCTGGCCGGTGCCGGGTCCGCCGTGGCGCACGATGATCTTGCCCATCTTCTCGAAGAGCGGCCGCGTTTTCGCGAACGCCGCCTCGTCGCCTCCCACCATGATCGAGAGCCGCGCCTCGCGCGCGCCGATGTCTCCGCCCGTGACCGGGGCGTCGAGCGCGACAAGTTCCTTGGCCGCCGCCGCCTCGGCGATGCGCCGGGCGAGGGCCGGGCTGGACGTGGTCATGTCCACGAGCACGGTGCCGGGTTTGGCCGCCGCGATCACGCCCGTCGGGCCGAAGTAGGTGGCCTCCACGTCCTGCGGAAACCCGACGATGGTGAACACGAAGTCCGCCACCGCTGCGGCTGCGCCGGGCGTGTCGTGCCAGCGGGCGCCGGCGTCGAGGAGCGGCTGCGCCTTGCCCGGCGTGCGGTTGTGGACGTGCAGCGTGTGGCCGGCGGACAGCAGGTGCCCCGCCATGCTGCGGCCCATCACGCCCGTGCCGATGAATGCGATCGTTGCCATGTCCCGAGCCGAGCACCGGTGCGCGCCCGGCGCGAATCAAAATCTGACGCCATCGGCCGCAGGACTCTCCTTGATGCGACCGTGCCCCCATGCACAACTAACCTATTAGGTTAGTTGTGCATGGGGGCATTCCGGGCGTTGCTGACGGTGCTCATAGCCGCGCCTGCAGTTCAAGACCGCCAGTTGAACGTCCGCTTTCCGCCTAGACGGTTCAAGGCCCTCCACCCATGGTCGGCGGCATGCTCGTCCTTAACACGCTCGCGCCGGTCTTCCTGCTCATCGCGGTCGGCGCGGGGTTGCAGCTGACAAAGCTCGTGTCGGCGGATTTCTTGAAGGAGGCCAACCGCGTCACCTACTGGCTGGGCTTGCCGGCGCTGCTGTTCTCGCAGCTCGCCGGCTCGTTCCGCGACGCCGGCGGCGCGGGGGCGATGTTCACCGTCATGCTGGTCGCCACACTGTTCGTGACGGCGGCGGCCTACGGCGTGGCGGTCTTGTTGCGCGTGCCGGGCGCGGCGCTGGGGACCTTTGTGCAGGGCGGTTTCCGCGGCAACCTGGCCTTCGTGGGTCTGCCGGTGATTTTCTCGCTGCCCGACGCGCCGCTGGCGTGGGGCGTGTCGGCGCGCACAGCCGCGGTGCTCACCGTCGCGCCGATGATGGTTTTCTACAACGTCGCCGGCGTGGTCGTGCTGCTGCTGAGCCAGCACCGGCTCGGGTGGGGCATGGTGAAACCTTTCCTCAGGCAGCTCGTCACCACGCCGCCGCTGATCGCCACGCTGGCCGGCATCGGCTGGGCGCTGGCCGGCTGGACGCTGCCGGCGGCGGTGGACAAGGCCCTCACCGCGCTCGGCGAGATGGCGCTGCCGCTCGGCCTGCTCGGCGTGGGCGGCTCGCTGGTGGCCGTGAAGCTGGGCGCCACCTGGCGCCGGCCGCTCGGCTCGGCGCTGGTGAAGACCGCGCTCGCGCCCCTGCTCGGCTGGGCGGTGGGCCGCGCGCTCGGCCTCGGTGCGGCTGAGCTGAAGCTGGTGCTCATCCTCCTGGCCTGCCCCACCGCGATTGTCTCCTACACGATGGCGATCGAGCTGAAAGGCGACGAGTCCCTCGCCGCCGGCACGATCTCGCTGAGCGTGCTCACCTCGCTGGTGTCGCTGGCGGTGATCGTGGGGCTGATGTGAGCTGGCTCAGGCCAGCATGCGGGGCGGCAAGGGCGAAGACACAAAAGGCGGGGTTTGGAGACCCCGCCCTACAGTGAGGTTTGGGCGTCGGGCTTACGGGATGCGCAGCTCGGTGCCGATGCGGAGGGTGCCGTTGGGGCCGAGTTTCTCGGCGTTGGCGTTGTAGATCTCCTGCCAGCGGGCGGCGGTGCCGTAGTAGCGCTGGCTGATGCGCGAGAGCGAGTCGCCGGCCACCACGACGTGCGTGCGGGCGCCGGGGGGCGCGACGGGCACGGTGACCGCGGCCGGGGCGCCGGGGGTGCGGGCGAGCGCGGTCTTGAGCTGGTAGTTCTCCTGCGCGAGCACGGCGTTGGCGCCCTGCAACTGCTGCACGAGCGCGCGCGTGCTGGCGGCTTCGCCGGCGGTCTGGCTGCTCGTGCGCTGGAGGGCGGCGAGGGTCTCGTTGAGGCGGGTCAACTCGGCCTGGGTGGAGGCGACCTGGCTCTCGGCCGTGGCGAGGCGGCTCGTGAGCGTGTCGCGTTCCTGCGCGAGCGTGCCGGCGGTGGCGGCCTGTTCGGCGGACGAGGCCGCGGCGGTCTTGAGTCGGTCGATCTCCTCGTTGAGCGAGGCGATGCGGGAATTGAGCGTTTCCTTCTCCGTCTCGGCGCCTTGGTTGACGGTGCTCACGCGGCCTTGCAGGGCGTCGTGCTCGCGCTGGAGCAGGGCGTAGCCGCGCAACGCGGTGGTGAGCTTGTCCTCGGTCTCGGCGAGACGTTGCTCGAGATCGGAGGCGGCGGTGGCCGGAGCGGTCTCGGCCGGGGCCGGCGTGGGCTGGCTGGCGGCCTGCGCGAGGCGGGTCTCGGTATCGGTCAACTGGCGGCGGGAATCGGCGAGCTGGCCTTCGAGTTCGGCGACACGGCTGGCGAGGTTCGGGTAGGTCGGGCCGCGGCGGCGGGTCTCGGCCTCGGCGAGCTTGGTCTCGAGGTCGCGCACCTTGTCGGAGAGGTCCGGATAGGCGGGCTTGGCCTTGCGGGCGGCGCCGAGCTCGGCCTGGAGGTCGTCGATCTGCCCGCGGGCCGCACCGAGGTTTTTCTCCAGGGAGTCGTGGCGGGTTTCGAGTTCCTTCACGCGGCTGGCGGCGGAAGAGGCGTCGCGCAGCTGGCGGCCGGAGTCGGCGAGCATCTTCTGCATGCGCTCGCGGTCGTCGCGGAGCTGCGCGAGTTCCTTGTCCAACTCGGCGACTTTGCCGGACAGGTCAGGGTAGGCCGGCGCCTTGGTTTCGCTGCGGGCGGCGGCGAGGGCGGTCTCGAGGTCCTTCACGCGACCGGACAGATCGGGGTAGGTGGGGGCGACGGGCTTGGCCGCAAGCTGTTCCCTGAGGCCGGCAACCTGCGTGCGGAGCTGGGCGAGGTCGCCCTCGGAGGTGTCGAGCTGGCGGCGGAGCGAGGTCTTGTCGGACTCGAGCAGCTTGACGCTCGCCTGCAGGTTGGTGCGCTCGCGTTGCGCGGCGGCGTTGGCGTTCCTGAAGTCCTCAAAGTCGCGGGCCACGGCCAGGCGGGCCTGTTCCGCGGCCCCGGCCTTCTGTTGCGCGGAGACCAGGTCGCGCTCCAGTTCGGCGACTTTGCCGGACAGATCAGGGTAAGCCGGCGCCTTGGTTTCGCTGCCGGCGGCCTTGAGCGCGGTCTCAAGCTCGGCCACCTTGCCGCTCAGGTCGGGGTAGGCCGGTTTCGCGGAGCGGGCGGTGGAGAGGGCGGTTTCCAATTCCGCGACCTTGCCGCTGAGATTCGGGTAAGCCGGCGCGGCGCTCTTCGCGGCGACGAGCTGGGTTTCGAGTTCCTGCACGCGACCGGACAGGTCGGGGTAGGCGGGCTTGGCGCTCTTGGCCGCGGTGAGTTCGGCTTCGAGCCCGGCGACACGTTCGCGCAGGTCCGGATAGGCCGGAGCGGCGGGTTTCGCGGCGAGGGTGTCGTTGGCCTTGGCGAGGGCGCCCTTGGTCACGTCGAGTTCGCGGCTGAGGTTGCGCTGCGCGACCTCGGCCTGGCGTGATTGCTCATCCAGCTTGCGCTGCGAGTCCTGGCCGGCGGAGGCGAGTTGCTTCTCCAACTCGGCGACTTTGCCGGAGAGATCCGGATAGGCGGGTTTGGCGCCCTTGGCGGCGGCCAAGGCGGCCTCGAGTTCGGCGACCTTGCCGCTGAGATTTGGGTAGGCGGGCGCGGCGTTCTTCGCGGTGACGAGCTGGGCTTCGAGTTCGTTCACCCGGTCGGAGAGGTCGGGATAGGCGGGTTTCGCGTTTCGCGCGGCGGCGAGAGCCGTTTCGAGCTCGTTCACGCGGTTGCTCAGGTCGGGGTAAGCGGGGGCGGCGGGTTTGGCCGCGAGCTGTTCGCGGAGGCCGGCGAGCTGGGTGCGGAGCTGGGCGGTTTCATTGCCGGCGGTTTCGGCCTGACGGCGCAGGGAGGCCTTGTCGGACTCGAGCAGCTTCACGCTGGCCTCGAGGTTGGTGCGCTCGCGCAGCGCGGCGGCGGTCGAGGCCTTGTGGTCGTCGAACTGTTTTGCGAGGGCGTCGCGGGATTTTTCGGCCTCGGCGCGCGCCTCGGCGAGCGTGGTGGTCTCGCGCTGGCGCAGGGCGGCCTCGGCGGTGAGCGCGGCGATGCGGGCTTCGAGGTCGCGCGTTTTCGGCGCGGCGTTCTGGGCGGAGGCGAGGGCGGTTTCCAACTCGGCCACGCGGCCGCTCAGGTCGGGGTAGGCGGGCTTCGCGTTTTGTGCGGAGCTGAGATCGGCTTCGAGGGCGGCGACGCGCTCGCGCAGGTCGGGATAGGCGGGCGCGGCGGGTTTGGCGGCGAGAGCGTCGTTGGCCTTGGCGAGGGCGGCCTTGGTCGCGTCCACCTCGCGCGCCAGCGAGCGCTGGGCAGTTTCGAGTTCGGTGACCTGGCTGCGGAGGTCGGGGAAGGCGGGCTTCGCGCTCCGGGCTGCGGCGAGTTGTTGTTCGAGCTCGCCGACGCGGCCGCGGAGGTCGGGGAAGGCCGGTTTGGCGGCGACTTGCGTCTCGAGCTCCTTCACGCGCGCGGACAGATCCGGGTAGGCCGGCTTGGCATTGCGGGCTGAGACCAGCGCAGCCTCCAGCTGAGTGACTTGGCCGGAGAGATCAGGGTAAGCGGGCTTGGCGCTGCGGGCGGCGGCGAGCGAGGTTTCGAGTTCGCTCACGCGGTTGCGGAGATCGGGGAATGCCGGCCTGGCGTTCTGCGCGGTGGTCAGGGTGCCCTCCAATTCCTTCACGCGGGCGGAGAGGTCTGGGTAGGCGGGTTTCGCGTTGCGGGCGGCGGTCAGGGCGGTTTCGAGTTCGGCAACCTTGCCGCGCAGGTCGGGATAAGCCGGCTTGGCGCTCTTGGCGGCGGTCAGCTGCTGCTCCAGTTCGCCGACGCGACCGCGCAGGTCGGGGTAGGCCGGTTCCGGAGCCGGCTTGGGCTGGGCGGCCTGCTGTTCGAGGGCGGCGAGGCGGCTCTTGGCGGTGTCGAACTCGCGGGCGAGGGCGTCGCGGGTCTGCTCGGCGGCGCGGAGACGGGCTTCGGCGGCGGCCTTTTCGTCGTTCACGCGGTTGAGGGTTTTCTCGACCTCCTCGCCGAAGGCGCGGGCGACCTGCAGCTCGCGGGTCTTCTCGTCGGTGACGCGGTTGAGCGTGGCCTCGACCTGTTCGCCGAAGGCGCGGGCGGTCTGGAGTTCGGCCTGCGCGGCCTGCAGTTCGCGGGTTTTCTGATCGAGGGCCGAATTGTCGATCACGGGCTTCGGGGCGTTCTGCAGGGCCGCGATGGCTTGGCGGGTGCGCTGCAACTCGGACTGCGCGGCTGTGGCGCCCTGGGCGAGGCGCTCGCGGTCGGCGCGCAGGGCGGTGATCTCCGCCGTCAGTTCGCTGGCGCGGGCGGCCAAGGCGTCGCGCTCGGCCTGCGTGCGGGTGAGCAATTCGCGGTCGGAAGCGGGTGCGGCGGGCGTCGCCGGGACCGGAGCGGGTGCCGTCACCGCCGGGGTTTGCACGGTCGGCGGAGCGCTTTTCGCGGGCGGCGGCGTGGCGGGTGCGGCGGTGGCCGGACGCATGCCGAGTGCAACGCGACGCTCGGCGAGACGCTCCTCGGCGGCCGTGATCGTGGTGCGGTCGATGTTGGCGAGAAGGGCGTCGAGCGCGCGACCGCGGGCGCCGTTGTCGCGGGCGAGCGAGAGCCAGACGAAGGCCTCGATCTGGTCGGCCGCGATGCCGCGGCCTTCCGCATAGGCGAGGCCGAGGTTGTATTGCGCGATGCCGTTGCCGCGCTCGGCCTTGGCGCGCAGGGAGGCGATTTCAGCGCTGTCCTGAGACAGTGCGGGGGCGGCGGTGAGGGCGGCGGCCAGCAGGGCCGTGGCGAAACGGAAAGTCTTCATACGGCGGTCAGTGGGTGCATCGTGAAGTTTGTCCGAAGCGGTAATCCCTGCAAGCCCGGCGTGTAAAAACCGGGGCTTGCCCAACGCCAGCCATTTGCCGTGCGCGGGTGCGGGGCCTCAGCTCCTCGTCCGCGCGATGGCAGCGTGCCAGCCGGTTTGGAGTTTTTTCATCCGGGCGGCCGGGGCGGTGGGACGGAAAGTGCGGTTGGCCGACCAGAGCGTGGCGATCTCGGCGCGGTTTTTCCAGAAGCCCACCGCGAGGCCGGCGAGGTAGGCGGCGCCGAGGGCGGTGGTCTCGGTCGTGCGCGGGCGCACGACGGGCGCGCGGAGCAGATCGGCCTGGAACTGCATGAGAGCGTCGTTGACGGTCGCGCCGCCGTCCACGCGCAGTTCGCGGAGCTTGCGGCCGCAGTCGGCCTGCATCGCGCCGAGCAGGTCGGCGCTCTGGTAGGCGATGCTCTCGAGCGCGGCGCGGGCCAAGTGGCCCGCGGTGCTGCCGCGCGTGAGGCCGACGACCACCCCGCGCGCCTCGGCGTCCCAATGGGGCGCACCAAGTCCGGCGAAGGCCGGCACGAGATAGACGCCGCCGTTGTCGGACACGGTCGCGGCGAGGGTTTCGACGTCGGCCGAGCGGGTGATGACACCGAGACCGTCGCGCAGCCACTGCACCACCGCGCCACCGATGAACACGGAGCCCTCCAGGGCGTATTCGGTTTTTCCGCCGATGCGCCAGGCGATGGTCGTGAGCAAATTGTTCTTCGAAATGACCGGCCGGTCGCCCGTGTGCAGGAGCAGGAAGCAGCCGGTGCCGTAAGTGTTCTTGGCCATGCCGGGCTGGAAACAGGCCTGGCCGAAGAGCGCGGCTTGCTGGTCGCCCGCGATGCCCCCGATGGGCACACCGCGCAACGCGGGCACGCTCGTGACCTCGCCGAACGCGCCGCTGCTGTCGCGCACCTCGGGCAACACCTCGCGGGGGATGCGGAGGATTCTCAGCAGCTCGGGGTCCCAGTCGCCGGTGCGGAGGTTGAGCAGGAGCGTGCGCGAGGCGTTGGAAACATCGGTCGCGTGGACCGCGCCGCCGGTGAGCTGCCAGAGCAGCCAGGTGTCCACGGTGCCGAAGGCCAGTTCGCCGCGCTCCGCGCTCCGCCGCGTGCCGGGAAGGTGGTCGAGCAGCCAGGCGAGCTTGGTGCCGGAGAAATACGGGTCGAGGAGCAGGCCGGTCTTTTTCCGGAAGAGCGGTTCGAGACCGGCGCGTTTCAGTTTCGCGCAGAGACCGGCGGTGCGGCGGTCCTGCCACACGATGGCGCGGTGGAGCGGCCGGCCGGTGCGGCGGTCCCAGAGCAGGGTG
The DNA here is from genome assembly GCA_030916665.1 of Verrucomicrobiota bacterium. Classification (GTDB taxonomy): domain Bacteria; phylum Verrucomicrobiota; class Verrucomicrobiia; order Opitutales; family Opitutaceae; genus Lacunisphaera. The sequence goes on along the minus strand of JAUPWC010000012.1, from coordinate 3,653 downwards.
GTCTCGCGCTGGTTGGTGAGGCCGAGCGCGGCGACGTCGCGGGCGGTGAGGTTGGCCTCGGCCAGCGCGGCGAGGGCGGTGCGGCGCGTGGTTTCCCAGAGATCGCGCGGGTCGTGCTCGACCCAGCCGGGCTGCGGGAAGTGCTGGGCGAATTCCTGCTGGGCGGTGCCGAGGGCGCGGCCGCGCCGGTCGAAGGCGATGGCGCGCGACGAGGTCGTGCCTTGGTCGAGGGCGAGGACGCAGCGGGGCATGAGAGGGGACAGGAAAGCTGAGACTTGAAACCTGAAACCTGAGGGAGGAGCGCTCAGGACTTGGGCGGCGGCGCGGGCGGGTCGTCGTTTTCGAAGAGGCTGCCGGAGGAGACGGGCGCGGTGCGCCAGTTGAACGTGATCGTGAGGATGCGCAGCACGAAGGTGAGCGCGACGGCGGCGACGGCGGACTGGTTGGCCGACCAGCCGAGGACGGTGGTGCCGAAGAGGAAGACCACGGCCCCGCCCAGCGCGATGAGGAAGTAGAACTGGCCGGGCTTGAACACGAGCGGTTCCTCGCGGCAGAGCAGGTCGCGCAGCACGCCGCCGCCCACGGCGTTGACGAGGCCGACGAGGATGGCGGCGGGCGCGGCGAGGCCGGCGAGCAGGGACTTTTGCACCCCGAAGGCTGCGTAGGCGCCGAGGCCGAGCGCGTCCACGATCGGGATCAGGCGCGCAAAGCGGTGGATGCGGTTGCCGAAGAACACCCCGCAGAGCGCCGCCAGCACCACGGCCTCGAGGTAGTGCGGGTTGGTGAGCAGCGGGGTGGGGCCCTGCGCGAGGAACAGGCCGTCGCGGATCAGCCCGCCGCCGAGGCCGGTGACCAGCGCCAGCGCGAGCACGCCGACGATGTCGTAGTGCCGCTTGATCGCGGCGAGCGCGCCCGAGAGGGCGAAGGCAAAAGTGGCGCCGAGGTCGAACAGCACCGGCAGGGCAAAGCTGCCCGAGAGCGCGGTTGCGGTGTTGCTCATGGTTGCTTCGGCGGCGTGGCGTCTTTCGGTTTCTTGGCCGGCTCGAAGGTCACGCCCTTCGTGGCCTCGGCGATGTCCTTCATCGCCTCGTCGATCGCGGCGCGGTCCTCGGCACTGTCCTTCACGACGGCCTGGCCGCTGGAGAAGTCCACGGTCTTGCGCTCGGTGGTGGCGCCCAGCACGACTTCCTCTTTCGGCGGCAGCACGGTCTGCGTGCCCGCCGGCGGAGGTTCGGGCGAAAGATTGCGCGTGACCGGGGCGGGCGCGGCACGGTTTTTTGCACGGCGGTCGATGACATACCAGAGCACGAAGCCCATGGCGCCGACGAGCAGCGCGAGCAGGAGGATGATTTCCTTGGAGCGACGCATGGTGGCAGGCTATCGCAGCCCGCGCAGCCGGCGCCAGCGCAATCCCGCCACGCACCGCTTGACCGGTTTCCGGCCTTCCGGAATAAACCTCCGCCACGGGCCCCACCTCAACCTCATCCCCCATGCATCTGACTCGTTGTCTGCTCCTGGCGGCTTGCGTCGCCGTCACCGTTGTCGCCCAAGACAAACCCAAGGAGGCGCAGCCCGCTTCCTCCGCTGAGACGGCGCCCGCGGCCGAAGCGCCGCCCGCGACCCGCGAGGAGGCTTACGCCCGTGCCGGCATCAAGCTGGTCAACGGCCCCGCCACCGTGCCGCTCGGCCAGACCGCCGAGCTCAAGCTGCCCGAGGGTTTCTCGTTTGTCGGGCCCGACTCGCTCGACCGCTTCTACGAGCTCACCCGGAATTCCCGCAGCGGCAACGAGGTCGGCGTTGTCCTCGCGCCCAACGACTGGACGCTCTTCTTCGACTACGACGACATCGGCTACGTGAAGGACGACGACAAGGACGAGCTCAACGCCGACAAGCTCATGTCCTCCATGAGCGGCAACCAGGAGGCCGCCAACGAGGCGCGCAAGCAGCGCGGTTGGGACGAAATGCGCCTAAAGGGGTGGGCCACGCAGCCGCACTACGATCCGAAGACGAACAACCTGAAGTGGGCCATCAACCTCGCCTCCTCGCGCGACAACTTTCAGGAAGTGTGGATCAACGGCAGCATCCGCCTGCTCGGGCGCGGCGGCGTGATGAACGTCACGCTCGTGAGCGACGCGACGGTTTTCAAGCAGGCCGAAACGGAGGCCGACCAGCTGCTGGCCGGCGGCTTCAACTATGTTTCCGGCCAGAAATACACCGAGTTCAAGGCGGGCGACAAGGTCGCGAAATACGGCCTCGCCGCGCTCGTGCTGGGCGGCGGCGTGGCGGCCGCGGCCAAGATGGGTTGGCTGGCCCAGTTCACCGCGTTCTTCGGCAAGGCCTGGAAGGCCGTCGTGGCCGCGCTCGTGGCGGTCGGCGTGGGCATCAAGAAGCTCATGAACAAGGTGACGGGCGCCCGCCCCGACGAGCCTTCGGCCTGATCGCGCCCGCTGCGCCGGCATGAGCGAGTGGGCTTCAGTGCTGCTGGTGTTCTGGGCACTCTGGCTCGCCGACGGCGTCAAGCTGCCGGCGGCGGCGCGCTTCGGCCTGGCCGGCGCGGGCCGGAGCGCGCGCTTCGTTTTCGGCCGGCTGCTCCTGCCCGGCTGGTCGCCCACGGGCTGGAGCGTGGTGGCGGACGACATTCCCTTCGCGATTTCGCCCGTTGGCATCAGCAACCGGCCCGTTGGTGCGGCCGGCCGGCCCGCGGAGGCGCCGGCGCGCGCCACGGAGTGGGCGTGGGACGACATTCTCGAAACGGAACAAAAGGGCGGCTGGATCACGATCAACGGCGCGCGCTTCTGCCGCGACACCGGCCACCTGCGCGCCGCGCAGATTCTCGGTCTCGCGCGCATGCCCGAGCCCGTGCGCACGGCGCGCGTCGGCTGGTGGCTGCAGCGCTGGCTCCGCCCCGTGCACCTGCGGCGGCGCGCCGCGGCGCTCGCCGGCCGCACGACAATGCCGGCGCTGTTGAACGTGCTGTTCCTCGCCCTCGCTGCGGTGATCACCGCCTATCTGCTCGCCGACGGTGCGAGCCGGCTGACGCCGAAGCAGGCGGAGTCGGTCGCGCGGGCGCTGCCGTTTGTCGTGGGTTATCTGGTGCTGCTGCACCTGGCCGCGCTGGCCGCCGCGTGGATGGCGACGCGCCGGCTCAAGGTGCCGGGCGAGGACAAGCGCACCATCGCGCTCTTCAGCGCGGCCCTGCTGCCGCCGCAGGCGCTGCGCCTGCGGGCGCTGGCGGGCGACGGCTGGTTTCCCGCGCAACATCCGCTGGCCTTCGCGCTGGCCTTCGCCGCGAAGCGTGAGCGCGAGGAACGCGCGTTCCAGGTCCTCGGCGACCTGCGCTGGCCGATCGGCGAAGCCGATGATCCGCCGCTGGCGAAAACGGTCGCTGCCTGGCACCGCGCGGAGCTGACGAAGCGGCTCGGTCCGCTACTGGCGGCCGCCGGCCTCGACGAAGCGACGCTTTTTGCCGCGCCGCGCGCCGACGGCCCGGCGAGCTGCCGGTATTGCCCGCGCTGCCGCAGCCAGTTCACGACCGAGACGGCCCGCTGCCCGCACGGCGTGGAACTGCGGCCGGTGGCGAAAGGTTGATTTGTCTGGTGGGGCCCAGCCTCCAGGGAAACCCGCTCACCCCAGTGCCAGGGCGATGATCCCCG
>JAUPWC010000106.1 GCA_030916665.1 Verrucomicrobiota bacterium | reverse complement strand
GCCGTTCACCTACGGCGAGCTGCAGGCCGAGATGGACATGATCAACCGCGCCTACATCGAGATCATGACCACCGGCGATGCCAAGGGCCGCGTGTTCACCTTCCCGATTCCCACCTACAACATGACAAAGGATTTTCCGTGGGAGTCGGAAAACGCCGAACGCCTCTTCGCCATGACCGCGAAATACGGCCTCCCGTATTTCCAGAACTTCATCAACTCCGAGCTGAAGCCCAACATGATCCGTTCCATGTGCTGCCGGCTCCAGCTCGACCTGCGCGAGCTGCTCAAGCGCGGCAACGGCCTCTTCGGCTCCGCCGAGCAGACCGGTTCGCTCGGCGTCGTCACGATCAACTGCGCCCGCCTCGGCTACCTGCACCAGGGCGACGAGGCCGCGCTGATCCGCCGCCTCGACGAGTTGATCGAGATCGGCCGCACCAGCCTGGAGATCAAGCGCAAGACCATCCAGCGCCTGATGGACCAGGGCCTGTTCCCGTTCACCAAGCGCTACCTCGGCACGTTGCGCAACCACTTCTCCACGCTCGGGGTGAACGGCATCAACGAGATGGTCCGCAACTTCTCCGAGGACCGCGACGACATCACCACCGACGCGGGCCGCGCCCTCGCGATCCGCCTGCTCGACCACATCCGCGCCCGCATCCTCGTGATCCAGGACCAGACCGGCCACATGTATAACCTCGAGGCGACGCCCGCCGAGGGCACGACCTACCGCTTTGCGAAGGAGGACCGCAAGCGCTGGCCCGACATCCTCCAGGCCGGCACCAAGGAAAATCCCTTCTACACCAACTCCTCGCAGCTGCCCGTGGGTTTCACCGACGACCCGTTCGAGGCGCTGGAACTGCAAGAGGAACTGCAGCGCAAATACACCGGCGGCACCGTGCTGCACCTTTACATGGCGCAGCGCGTCTCCGATGCCACCGCCTGCAAGAACCTCGTGCGCCGCTCCCTCGAGCGCTTCGCGCTGCCCTACATCACCATCACGCCCACCTTCTCGATCTGCCCGAAGCACGGCTACCTCGCCGGCGAACACGCCTTCTGCCCGAAATGCGACGAGGAGCTGCTCGCGAAGAAGCAGGCCGAGCTCAACGACGCCAACTGATTTCCCCTTCAACCCCGACCACACAAAACCACATGATCGCCACCGAATCCCTGCCCAGCCTCACTCCCGCAACCGCCATCCTCACCGACGCCGAGCGCCAGCGCTGCGAAGTCTGGACCCGCGTGATGGGCTACCACCGCCCCGTCTCCAGCTTCAACATCGGCAAGAAAGGCGAGCACCAGGAACGCCGCTTTTTCCAGGAAGGCCGTTGCAACCTCCGCTGACCACTCCGCCCGAGCGGCCCCCGGCCGGCGTCGGGGCGGAAGTGGATCTGCCGGTCGGCGGTTTTGAGAAACTCTCGACCGTGGACTGGCCCGGGCAGCTGGCTGCCGTCGTCTTCTGCCAAGGCTGTGCCTGGCACTGCGGCTACTGCCACAACCCGCACCTGATCCCCTTCGCGCGCGCCGCCGACGGCCCCGCCTGGCCCAAGGTGCTCGCCTGGCTCGGCCGCCGCCAAGGCCTGCTCGACGCCGTCGTTTTCAGCGGCGGCGAGCCGACCTGGCACGCCGAACTCGGCGAGGCCATACGCCAGACCCGCGCACTCGGTTTCAAGATCGGCCTGCACACCGGCGGCCCCTCGCCCGAACGCTTGGAACGGCTGCTGCCCCTGCTCGACTGGGTGGGCTTTGATTTCAAGGCCCCCTTCGCGGACTACGCGAAAGTCACCGGCCGCGACGATGGCGTCCCCGCGCGCCGCAGCCTGGAAATGATTCGCGCCGCGCGGATTGCCTGCGAAATCCGCACCACCTGGCACCCGGCGCTCCTGCCCGACGCCGACCTGCAGACCATGGCCGACTCGCTCGCCGATCTCGGTTGCACCGAGTGGGTGATCCAACGCTTCCGCGCCGAAGGCTGTGACGACGACGCGTTGCGGCGCCATCCCGGCGGCAACGTGCCGCCATCCGTGGTCCGGCATGCCCGGCTCCGCGTAAGCATCCGATGACCGGCAAGCAGGGCGGAGTCGCCGACGGAGACTTGGCGAGAGGGCGAAGCACCCCGCCTGATTCAGAGGGGGATCAGCGATCCCACCCGGCAGATCCCGCGGTTTTAAGGTCAAACCGAAGAGGCCCTGGTATCAATCGTCGGCCCGGACGAGCTCCGTCACCTTCCCGCGGAGGGCCGCCCCGCATTCCGGACAGGGCAGTTTTGCGCGTCCGCCCAGCTGAGCCATAGGGCCGGGGCGATTGCGGCTCGCCAAGGGCAACGGGACTGCTTTCGCTATCCCCCGGCAATCCCGCCTTTGTTGCCGAACGACTAATTTTCGCCATCCGATGCCCCACAATCGCGCCCCGCTGTCCACCGGCGACGACGCCCGCCGGATGTTCGAGACCCTTCTCGGCAACCTGCCGGGGCTGGTCTACCGGTGTCGCAATGACACACAATGGACCGCGGAATTCTTCAGCGAGGGCACGCTCGCCCTCACGGGCTACCCGGCAGCCGATTTCAACGGACACCGCCGGCACTACGCCGACGTCATTCATCCCGCCGATCGCGACCGCGTGTGGGCCGAAGTGCAGGCCGCGCTAAGCCGACGCGAGCGCTTCAGCCTGGACTACCGCATCGTCACCGCTTCCGGCACCGAACGCCATGTGCATGAACTAGGCTGCGGCATCTTCGGCGAAGACGGCGGTCTGCTCGCCTTGGAGGGCTTCATCACCGACGTGACCGAACGGCACCGGGCCGAGGTCGTCCGCCGGGAGAATGAGGAGCGTCTCGCCGCCCTCTTTGAATCGCTGCCCGTGCCGACCTGGGTGGAGGACTTTTCTGCCGTCAAGGCGCACCTCGCCGAGCTCGGCCTGCTCGGTCGCCAGGCGTCCGATGTCGAAGCCTGTTTCGCCGCCCGGCCCGAGGCGCTCGCCGCCTGCGTCGCCCGCGTGAGGATCCTCGATGTCAATCGCGAGGTCCTCCGGCTCCTCGGCGCCACGGAAAAGGCGGAACTGCTCGCCGGGCTCGACCGCCTCGTCACGCCCGATTCTCACGCTGCCCTGATCGGACAGCTTGCCTGCATCGCCGTCGGCCGCGACCGGTTCGAGATTGATACCAGCATCCGCACCCTGGGCGGCGAGATACGGCAAATACACCTCTGCTGGACGGTCGCTCCCGGCGCCGAACGCGACCTCAGCCGCATCATCCTTTCCACGCTGGACTTCACCGCACAGCGTCGTGCCCAGGTCGAGGCCGCGCTGCTCCAGCACCTCACCCGCGGCATC
>JAUPWC010000011.1 GCA_030916665.1 Verrucomicrobiota bacterium | reverse complement strand
CCTCCGCCGGCTGGCTCGGCTACTCCGACGAGAAGACCCGCCGCCTCTGCGCGGAGGGCATCGCGGAGGGCTTCACCCATTTCAAGATGAAGGTCGGCGCCGACCGCGCCGACGACCTGCGCCGCGCCGCGATCTTCCGCGAGGTCCTCGGCTACGACCGCGGCTTCATGATCGACGCCAACCAGCGTTGGGACGTCGGCGTCTCCATCGAGTGGACCAAGGCGCTTGCGCCTTACAAGCCGCTGTGGATCGAGGAACCGACCTCGCCCGACGACGTGCTCGGCCACGCGGCCATCGCCCGCGCGCTCGAGCCGCTCGGCATCGGTGTGGCCACCGGCGAGCACTGCCAGAACCGCGTCATGTTCAAGCAGCTCCTTCAGGCGCGCGCGATCGCCTACTGCCAGATCGACTCCTGCCGTCTCGGCGGCGTGAACGAGGTTGTGGCCGTCCTGCTGCTCGCGGCGAAGTTCGGCGTGCCGGTCTGCCCGCACGCGGGCGGCGTCGGCCTCTGCGAATACGTGCAGCACGAATCCATCTTCGATTACATCTGCGTGAGCGGGTCGTTGGAGGGGCGTATTACCGAGTTTGTGGACCACCTGCACGAACACTTCCTTGACCCCTGTGTCGTGAAGGGCGGACGCTACCAGACGCCCCGCGCCCCCGGCACCAGCATCACCATGAAACCCGTCTCGCTCGCCGAGCATACCTACCCGCACGGCGCCGTCTGGCAAAAGCTCATCAAGAAGAGCTAACCACTAATCTCCACTAAAACCTCACTAATCCAAACCTCAGTCATTAGTGCCCGTTAGTGTGCATTAGTGGTTAAAGATGTTCCCATGAAACTCATCCGCTACCTCGACTCCGCCGGCCGCGCCCACTTTGGTTCCGAGCAGCCCGACGGCTCCGCCCTCCGCATCGACGGTGACATCTATGGCTCCCACCGTGTCACCGCCGAGCGCGCCGACCTGCGCAAGCTCCTTGCCCCGGTCGTGCCCGCGCAGATCCTCTGCATCGGCCTGAACTACCGGCAGCACGCCGAGGAGACCAAGGCGAAGATCCCCGAGCGCCCGATCCTCTTCGTGAAGGGCATCAACACGCTCGCGCATCCCGGCGACGCCATCCTCATCCCGCAGCACCTGCGCAGCGACGAGGTGGACTACGAGTGCGAGCTGGCCGTCGTCATCGGCAAGCCGGCCAAAAACGTCACCCGCGCCAACGCCCTCAGTTACGTGCTCGGCTACACCTGCGCCAACGACGTCTCCGCCCGCGACCACCAGATCAAGCTGGGTGGCGGCCAGTGGTGCCGTGGCAAGTTCTTCGACACCTTCGCCCCGCTCGGGCCGCGGCTGATCACAGCCGACGAGATTCCCAATCCCAACGCCCTCGCCATCTCCACGACGCTCAACGGCGAGCGCGTCCAGGGCTCGAACACCTCCGACATGATCTTCGACGTGCCGGCCATCATCGAGTATCTCAGCGGCAGCACCACGCTCGTCCCTGGCACCGTCATCCTCACCGGCACCCCGCAGGGCGTCGGCATGGCCCGCAAGCCCGAGCCGCGCTGGCTTCGCCCCGGCGACAGCGTGACCATCGAGATCGAGAAAATCGGCGCCCTCACGAACTCCGTGGCGCTGGAGCCGGTCTAGTCTAACCCTTCGACCGCCCCCCGGTTGCCGCCCTCGCGAGACCGAGTAACAAACCAGCAAAAGTTCTCCCTCCTGCCCACCCCCTGCCATTCTGGGCGAAGCGAAGAATCCAGCCGCACCCGCAGCCCGCTGGATCCTTCGCTTCGCTCAGGATGACAAATGGCAAAATCGCACATTTCCCCAACAACCCTCCCCACGATGAAACTCCTCCGCCTGCTCCCCCTCGCCCTCGCTCCGCTCGCCGCTTTCGCGGCCGGTGAAAAAATCGCCGTCATCCCGAAGGGCACGACCCACAGCTTCTGGAAATCCGTCGAGTCCGGGGCCAAGCAGGCCGGCGCCGAGCTCGGGGCCGAGGTCATCTGGAAGGGCCCGCTCAAGGAGGACGACCGCGCCCAGCAGATCGCCGTCGTCCAGCAGTTCGTCTCCTCCGGCGTCAGCGCCATCGTGCTCGCGCCGCTCGACGATACCGCGCTCCGCTCGCCGGTGAAGAGCGCCGCCGACCGCAAGATCCCGGTCGTCATCTTCGACTCGGCCCTGAAGGGTGAGGTCGGCAAGGATTTCCTCAGCTACGTCGCGACCAACAACGTCCGCGGCGGCGAGATCGGCGGCGAGGAGCTGGCGCGCCAGCTCGGCGGCAAGGGCAAGGTCGTGCTCCTCCGCTACGCCGAGGGCTCCGCCAGCACCGCCGAGCGCGAGGCCGGGTTCATGGCCGTCATGAAAAAGCACCCGGGCATCACCGTGATCGTGGACAACCGTTACGCCGGGCCGACCATCAGCTCCGCCCAGGACGCCTCCATGAACCTCATCGACAAGGTCCGCGAGGCCGACGGTATTTTCTGCCCCAACGAGTCCTCCACGCAGGGCATGATCCTCGCGCTCCGGCAGACCGGCCTCGCCGGGAAGAAGAAGTTCGTGGGTTTCGACACCTCGCCCTTCCTCCTTGCCGCGCTCGCCAAGGGCGACGTGCAGGGCCTCGTTGCCCAAAATCCCGTCCGCATGGGCTACCTCGGCGTCGTCACCGCGGTGAAGCACCTGCGCGGCGAGAAGGTCGAACCCGTCGTGGACACCGGCTGCGTGCTCGTGACCAAGGAAAACCGCCACACCTCCGAAGTCGAAGCCGTCATCGGGAAGTGACTTTAGGAGAGCCCACGGAACACACAGAACACACGGAATTCCGATCACCATTGGCGTAGCCTAAAGTATTATTCCGTGTAGTCCGTGTGTTCCGTGGGCCATACTTCATGAACGCCATCCTCCAGCTCACCGACATCCGCAAGCGCTTCGGCGCGACGGTGGCGCTGGACGGCGTGAGCTTCGAGGTCGCGCCCGGCGAGGTCCACGCGCTCGTCGGCGAGAACGGCGCGGGCAAGAGCACGCTCATGAAGGTGCTCTCCGGCGCGCACGCGGCCGACTCCGGCACGATGCAGCTCGCCGGCGCCGCCTACGCGCCGGAAGGCCCGCTCCAGGCCCGCCGCGCCGGCGTGGTCATGGTCAACCAGGAGCTCGCCATCGCGCCGCACCTGAACGTGGCGGAAAACATCGTCCTTGGGGCCGAACCGGGCCGCGGCGGATTGGTGCAGCATGCCGAGTCGCGCCGCATCGCGGGCGCGGCGCTCGCCGAACTCGGCCGCCCCGACATCCCGCTGCATGTGCCGGCCGGCTCCCTGAGCATCGCCGAACAGCAGCTCGTCGAGATCGCCCGGGCGCTCGCGCTCGGTTGCCGCGTGCTCGTGCTCGACGAGCCGACCAGCAGCCTCACGCAGACCGACGTGCAGAAGCTCTTCGCCCTGGTCCGCCGCCTGCGCGCGCAGGGCAAGTCGGTCATCTACATTTCCCACTTTCTGGAGGAGGTGCAGGCCCTGTCAGACCGTTACACGGTGCTGCGCGACGGTCGCAGCGTGGCCACCGGGCGCACCGCCGAGATCACGATGGACAAAATCGCGCAGCTCATGGTCGGGCGGCAGGTGGACGAGCTCTATGTGCGCCACGCCCGCACGCCGGGCGAGGTTGTCCTGGAGTTGGAAAACGTCGCCGGTCCGGTGAAACCCGCCCGCGCTTCCCTCCGGTTGCATCGGGGCGAGGTGGTCGGTCTGGCCGGCCTCGTCGGCGCCGGCCGCAGCGAGTTGCTCCGCGCGATCTTCGCCCTCGACGAGGTGCGTGCCGGCACGGTGCGGGTGGGCGTGCATGCCGGCCCCGCCTCGCCGCTGCTGCGCTGGAAGCAGGGCCTCGGCATCCTCAGCGAGGACCGCAAGACCGAGGGCCTCGCGTTGAATCTCAGTCTGGAGAATAATCTCACGCTGCCGCGCCTCGACACCTTCATCCGCCCGGCGGCGCTGGCGGCGGAGACCGCGTCGTGGATCACGAAACTCGGTGTGCGCTGCGCCGGGCCGGGCCAGCCCATCGGGTCCCTCTCGGGCGGCAACCAGCAGAAAATCGCCCTCGGCCGCCTCCTGCGCAACGGCGCCGACGTGCTCCTGCTCGACGAACCCACCCGCGGCGTGGACATCGGCGCGAAGCAGAACATTTACCGCCTGATCGACGAGCTCGCCGGTTCCGGCAAGGCCGTGCTCATGGTCAGCAGCTATCTCCCCGAGCTGCTCGGCACCTGCGACCGCATCGCGGTGATGTGCCGCGGCGTGCTCGGCCCGGCCCGGCCCGTGGGCGAGTGGACCGAACACAGCATCATGCTGGCCGCGACGGGGACGGCGAACTGAGGCGGATGAACGCAATGTCCCATCGTTCTCATTCTCTTAATCCTGATCGTTCTCTCGGTTTTATACGGAGGAGATTAAGAGAACGATTGGGAGAACGAGAACGATACGAGATCAGCCCCTGACCCACATGTCCGATCCCACCCCCAAAACCTCCTGGTTCCGCCACGCGCTCACCGCCTTCGGGCCGATGATCGGGCTCGCGGCCGTGTGCGTGCTGTTCGCCGCGCTGCGCTTCGAGACCTTCGTCACGCGCGACAATTTTGCCATCATCCTCCAACAGACGGCCGTCATCGGCGTGGCCGCGCTGGGCATGACGCTCGTCATCGTGGCGGGCGGCATCGACTTGTCAGTCGGCTCGATCATAGCGTTGGGCACGGTGGTTATCGCGCTGCTGTTGCAGCAGGGGGCGCCGCCGCTGGTTGCGGCGCTTGGCGGCATCGGCGTGTCGGCCCTGTGCGGCGCGATCTCGGGCCTGCTGATCACGCGGCTGCGGCTGCTGCCCTTCGTGGTCACGCTCGGCATGATGGGAGCGTTGCGTGGCGCGGCCAAGGGCGCGGCCAACGAGCAGCCCGTCTATCCCGACGAGACCTGGCTCAACGGCCTGATGCAGCTCGGCGGCGTGGGCGGCCTGCCCGGCGGCGTCTGGCTCATGCTGGTGCTGGCGGTGGTGGTGGCGCTGGCGATGCGTTACACACGTTTTGGCCGCCATGTGTTTGCCGTCGGTTCCAACGAACTCACCGCCCGCCTCTGCGGCGTACCGGTCGAACGCGTGAAGGTGCTGGTCTATCTCTTCGGCGGTGTCTTCGCCGGGCTCGGCGCGGTGCTGCAGTTCGCCTATCTCACGGGCGGCGACCCGACGACGGCGGTCGGGCTCGAGCTCAACATCATCGCCGCCGTCGTCATCGGCGGCGCCAGCCTCGCGGGCGGGCAGGGGACCATCACCGGCACGCTGGTCGGGGCGCTCATCATGAGCGTCGTGGCCAACGGTTG
>JAUPWC010000105.1 GCA_030916665.1 Verrucomicrobiota bacterium | reverse complement strand
CGTGATCGGCTTCTTCGGCGGCGCGCTGCTGATGTTCCTCCTGCTGATTTTCGTCAATCGGTTCACCCCGCGCATCGTCAACGGCGTGTTCGGCAAGCTCCAGCTGGTGAGCGCCGCGTGGATGGGTTTCAGCCACGGCACCAACGACGCCCAGAAAACCATGGGGATCATCGCGCTCGCCCTCTTCACCGGCACGACCAGCGGCGCCTTCAACGATCTGCCCGCCTGGGCCTCGTTCCTCCAGACGCCCGAGTTCACCGTCAACCGCTGGGTCATGATCACCTGCGCCATCGTCATGGCCGCCGGCACCGCCGCGGGCGGCTGGCGCATCATCCGCACCATGGGCCACAAGATGGTAAAGCTCCAGCCGGTCCACGGCTTCGCCGCCGAGACCACCGCCGCCATCGTCATCCAGACCGCCACGCACTGGGGCATCCCGCTCTCCACCACCCACGCCATCTCCACCTCCATCATGGGCGTCGGCGCCATGAAACGTTTCGGCGCGGTCAAATGGGGCATCGTCGAGCGCATCATCTGGGCCTGGGTCCTCACCATCCCGGTCTGCGGCCTCATCGGCTTCCTGACGGAGATGGTCTGCCGGCACTTTGGGATGAAGTAAGATCGGGATCTGGGAGAAGGGAGCAAGGACAAGGGACGAAGGACTATCCCTAGCGTGACTTGCGCCCATTCTGTCTGTCCCTGCCTTCTGTCCCGTCCTTCATCCCTTCGCCCTTCTCCCCTCTCCTTCCTCCCCACCCCCGCGCATCCGGATTTGACGTTCCGCGAGGCACTCGCGATTTTGGCGCTCCCCATGAGTGACTCCCAGAAAGCCATTTTCATCGGCACCGACAGCGGCGCCACCACTTCCAAGACCGGCGGCGTGTGGGCCGACGGTTCGATCATTTCCACCAAACTCCGGCAGAGCTCCACCAACTCGCAGGCCGGCACCGCCGCCGTCATCAGCGGTTGGGTCGAGGGCGTGAAGGGGTTCCTCGCCGACAACCAGCTCACCTGGGACCAGGTGAAGGGCGTGGGCCTCGCCATCCCCGGCCCCTACCTCGGCTACGGCATCATGGGCCGCGCCTCCAACCTGCCGAAGAGTTTCGAGGGCTGGAATTTTCACGCCGACTACGCCACCGCGCTCGCCACCGCGGCCGGCCGCCCCCTCCCGCTGGTCGTGGGCAACGACGGCAACTACGGCGGCGTGGGCGAGGCGCAGCGCGTGCGCGGCGACTCGAAGGCGACGGTGCTCATGCTCGCCCCCGGCTCCGGTCTCGGCGTGGCCTACGTCGATGCCAATGGCCTGCCGCTCGAGGGCGATACCCTCAACGGCATGGAAGGCGGCCACATGCCCGCCGTGCTCCAGCTCCTCGGCGGCATCAAGGTTCTCAAGTGCGGCTGCGGCCGCGACTGGGGCTGCATCGAACCTTACACCACCATCTCCGGGCTGCCGCAGATGCTGGAGGAGTTCCTGCCGAAGCACCCGACCCACCCCTTCCACAGCTCCACCGCCCCGATCAAGGAGAAGGCCTTCTCGCTGCGCACGCTCGCGCAAAAGGGCGACCCGCTCGCCGTGGACATCTTCAACTTCCAGGCCAAGGCCCTCGGCATCCACATGGCCTCGCTGCTTACGGCCGTGGACGCCGAATACGTCGTCATCGGCGGTGGCCTGATCGACCCCGAGGCCACGACGCCCGAGTTCCGCGAGCGCTACCTGCGCATCATCCGGGAGAGCGCCCTGCCCTACCTCTGGCCCAAGCAGGCCGAGAAGCTGAAGGTCGTTCCCGCCACCCTCGGCGAACTCTCCCAAGCCATCGGCGCCGCCCTCGTCGCGCTCTATACTTCGAAGGCGAAAGCCTAAGGTAGGGCTCATCCTCCGGATGAGCCGTTCAGAGCGCTCGCCCACGCCCCCATGGACATCCAAGTCACGCTGAGTTTCCTCGGTCGCACCGAGGAAGCCTTGGCGTTCTACGGCCGGGCGATTGCCGCCGTGACCGTCTTCCTGCAGCGGTTTCGCGACTGCCCGGACCCGGCCCAACGCCGGCCCGGTTTTGAGGACAAAATCTTCCACGCCACCTTCCGCGTGGGCGCGACGGAGATCATGGCCTCGGACTGCGGCTGCGAAAACCAGTCCACCACCGGCCACTTTGGCGGCTTCGCCCTCGCCCTGCGCACCGACACGCCGCAGCAGGCCGAGCGTTTCTTCGCCGCCCTCAGCGCCGGCGGCCAGGTCGAGCTGCCCTTGATGAAAACCTTCTTCGCCACCCGCTACGGCATCGTGACCGACCGCTTCGGCGTCTCGTGGAAGATCATGACCGAGCCGGACTCATGCAGTTGCGACGGCTGAGTTTCGGTGCAAGCATTCGAAGGCCAACATCCAATTTGGCTAAAATCCAACCGCTAGGCAGTTCACTTTTCAGTTCTTCCTCCACCGAGGTAATCGGCGTTCAACTGCATGATTCCTGCTCAGTTGCGAGGAAGCCGCGCGGCCCCGGATGAGCGCCGGCGTGATCCACGCCTGGACGTCGCACCCAGCGGCCTGACCCGCCTGACCGGCGCATGGCAGGTCAGGCGCGTCCGGCCGGCCCCGCGAGGATTTGGGCAATCTGCTCCGTGAGTTCGTCAGCGGTGAACGGCTTGACGATCAGGCGACAGTCCGCCTGCTCCAAGCCG
>JAUPWC010000104.1 GCA_030916665.1 Verrucomicrobiota bacterium | reverse complement strand
GATCCTTCGCACGGCTCAGGATGACACGTTGCGTTAAACGGCAGGTTTCCGAACACCATCCATGAGCCCCGGTTTCATCGACACCCACGTGCATTTCTGGGATCGCGGCCACCTGCCGTATCCGTGGCTCGACGAGGTGCCGGCCATCGCCGGGCGTCACACACCCACGGAGCTGCGTGCCGAGGCTGCCGGGCTTTTCCCCGAGAAGATCGTCTTCGTCGAGTGTGGCGCGCCCTGGCTCGACGAAGTGAAATGGGTGGAGCAGCTCGCCGCCGCCGAGCCGCGCATCGCGGGCATCGTGGCCAAGTGCATGGTCAACGAGGGCGCGACGACGGTCGCCAATCTCGCCGAGCTGAAGCAGCACCCGCTCGTGCGCGGCGTGCGCCACCTGGTGCAGCACGAGCCGGACGCAGACTTCGCCGCCCGGCCGGAGTTCATCGCCGGCGTGCGCGCCGTGGGCGCGGCGGGCCTGAGTTTCGATCTCTGCTGTTTCCATCACCAGTTGTCGACGGTCGT
Source organism: Verrucomicrobiota bacterium (assembly GCA_030916665.1). Lineage (GTDB taxonomy): Bacteria > Verrucomicrobiota > Verrucomicrobiia > Opitutales > Opitutaceae > Lacunisphaera. Next base: position 2,193 of record JAUPWC010000104.1, on the reverse strand, counting down.
CCGCCTCGTGCAGGCCTGCCCGGACACGCGTTTCATCCTCGATCACTTTGGCAAGCCCGGCATCCGCGCCGGCCTGCTCGATCCGTGGCGCGCGCATTTCGCCGAACTGGCGGCGCTGCCCAACGTGGACTGCAAGCTCTCCGGCCTCATCACCGAGGCCGACCACCGGGCGTGGACGGCCGCCGACCTGAAACCCTACGTGGACCACGCGCTCGCCACCTTCGGACCCGGGCGTCTGCTCTTCGGCGGCGACTGGCCCGTCGCCAAGCTCGCCGGCGCCTACCCGCGCTGGCTCGACACCGCCGCCGGGCTCGTGGAGCATCTGCCGTCCGCCGACCAGGACGCCATTTTCCGTCGCAACGCCCTGCGCGTCTATCGTCTCGCCTGATTTCCCATGTTCTCCCTCGCTTCCAAAACCGCCCTCGTGACCGGAGCCGGCTCCGGCATAGGCCGCGCCATTGCGCTGCTTTTCGCCCGTCAGGGCGCCTTCGTCTGGATCGTGGACCGTGACACCAAGGCCGGCCTCGCCGTCGTGGTCGAGATCCGCGCGGCCGGCGGCCAGGCCGACTATGCCGAGCTCGACGTCAGTGATCCGACCGCGGTCGAGGCCTTGGCCCAGCGCCTGCCGACCCTCGACCTGCTCGTGAACAACGCCGGCATCGGCCATGTGGGCAGCCTGCTCAACACCGCCGCCGCCGACCTCGACCGCCTGCACGCCGTGAACGTTCGCGGCCCGTTCAACCTCTGCAAGGCCTTCGTGCCCGCGATGCTCGGGCGCAAGCGCGGCAGCGTCATCAACCTCGCCTCCATCGGCGGTATCGTCGCCGTGCGCGACCGCCTCACCTACACGATCACGAAGCACGCCGTCGTCGGCCTGACCAAGGCGCTGGCGCTCGACCACTCGCACACGGGCGTGCGTTTCAACGCCATCTGCCCCGGTCGCGTCGAGACGCCGTTCGTGAAGTCGCGCCTCGCCGAGTATCCCGATCCCGCCCAGGCCTACCGCGAGATGGCCTCGACCCAGCTCAACGGCCGCATGGCGCAACCCGACGAAATCGCCGCCGCCGCGCTCTACCTCGCCGCCGACGAATCCTCCATGGTCACCGGCTCCAACCTCCTCATCGACGGCGGCTGGTCCGCCGGGAAGTGAGATTCACCACTAATATCCACTAAGTTCTCACTAATCAGAAACCGTCAGCCATTAGTGTCCACTGAGTGTGCATGAGTGGTTCCCAAACTTTCCCCGTGTCCCACCCTGGCAAAATCCTCGGCTTGCGCGTCCTCGACGTGCGTTTCCCCACCTCGCTCTCGCTCGACGGCTCCGACGCGATGAATCCCGACCCGGACTATTCCGCGGCCTACGTCGTGCTCACGACGGACCGCGGCGACGGCGTCGAGGGCCACGGCCTCACGTTCACGATTGGGCGCGGCAACGACATCGTCGGCACCGCGGTTGAGGCCTTGCGTCCGCTGGTCGTGGGCCAGTCCATCGCGGCGTTCACGTCGGCGCCGGGCGCGTTTTGGAAGCACCTCACCGGCGACTCGCAGCTACGCTGGATCGGGCCCGAGAAGGGCGTGATCCACCTCGCTACCGCCGCGGTCGTCAACGCGCTCTGGGATCTGTGGGCCAAGCTCGAAAAGAAACCGCTCTGGAAACACCTCAGCGACCTCTCGCCCGCGCAGATCGTCGAGATGGTGGACTGGCGCTACCTCACCGATGCGCTCACGCCCGCCGAGGCGCTGGCGATGCTGGAGAAACTCGCGCCGACGCGCGCCGCCCGCGAGGCCGAAATGCTGCGCGACGGCTATCCCGCCTACACGACCTCCGCCGGCTGGCTGGGTTACTCCGACGAGAAGATCCGCCGCCTCTGCCGCGAGGGCATTGCGGAAGGGTTCACGCATTTCAAGATGAAGGTCGGCGCCGACCGCGCTGACGATCAGCGCCGCGCCGCGATCTTCCGCGAGGTGTTGGGTTACGATCGCGGCTTCATGATCGACGCCAACCAGCGCTGGGACGTCGGCGTTTCCATCGAGTGGACGAAGGCGCTCGCGCCCTACAAGCCGCTCTGGATCGAGGAACCCACCTCGCCCGACGACGTCCTCGGCCACGCGGCGATCCGACGGGCGCTGCAGCCGACGGGCATCAAGGTCGCCACCGGCGAGCACGTGGCCAACCGTGTGGTGTTCAAGCAG
>JAUPWC010000103.1 GCA_030916665.1 Verrucomicrobiota bacterium | reverse complement strand
GCCCCGCTTCTGCAGAAGCTCGTCACTGGCCTCGACGTCGGACCGCCACGCCTGCACGGACGCCTCGCTCCCGGCGGCCCGCTGCCGCCGCCCGACGCCCGCCAGACCATCTGGCCCGCGCGCGTAACCGTCGTGGACGGCGAACACCAAGTCACGTTGCTCACGCTCGCCAGCTCCGGCGACAGCAGCGGCCTCGTCGGCGCCAACGCCCTCGTCCCGCTCCCGGCAAACGGTCTGGACGCCGCCCGGCCCGTGGAGTTCATTCCCTGCTCATGACCGACTTCTCCCACCTCGATCCCGCCGGCGGCGCCCGCATGGTAGACGTCGGCGCCAAGCCCGACCAGCAGCGCACCGCCGTGGCCGAGGGCCGCCTGACCTGCTCAGCGAAAACCATCGAGCTCCTCCGCGCCAAAGCCCTGCCCAAGGGCGACGTGCTCACCGTCGCCAAGATCGCCGGCATCCAGGCCGCGAAAAGCACCGCCCAACTTATCCCCCTCTGCCATCCGCTCGCGTTGGGCCATGTGGATGTCGAGTTCACCGTCGAAAACGACGGCATCGCCCTCCGCGCCACCGCCCGACTCACCGGCAAGACCGGCGTCGAGATGGAAGCCCTCACCGCCGTCTCCGTCGCCGCCCTCACCCTCTACGACATGTGCAAGGCCGTGGACAAAACCATGTCTATCGGAGGGATTCGCGTCGTGGAGAAGACCAAGGTCTGACTGTTAACCACAGATGAAGCCAGAAGCGCACGGATACCAACCCATTCCCATTGCGTGTCATCCTGAGCGCAGCGAAGGATCCAGCAGGATTCGCGCTGACAAATCCTGCCACGCCCATGCCACTGGATGCTTCACTCCGTTCAGCATGACAGTTTCGGATGTTTGGCCCCTCTCTGTGAATCTGTGCCCATCCGTGGTTAACTTCTTCCTTCCATGAAAGTCGCCCGTGTCACCCTCAGCGATCGCGCCGCAAACGGTGTTTATGCCGACGAGAGCGGCCCGGAGATCGAGCGCGTCACCGCGAACCATTTCACCGAGCCGCTCGAGTGGATTCGCGTGCTTCTGCCCGACGACCGCGCCCAGCTCGAGACCGCGCTCATCCGGCTCGCCGACGTCGAGCAGTGCCCGCTCATCATCACCACCGGTGGCACCGGCCCGTCCGCGCGCGACGTCACGCCCGAAGCCACGCGCACCGTCCTCGAAAAGGAACTCCCCGGCTTCGGCGAGGTGATGCGCCTGCACAGCTACGAGAAGGTGAAGACCGCGATCCTCTCCCGCGCCACGGCCGGCGTGCGGGGCCGCTCGCTCATCGTGAACCTCCCCGGCCGCCCGCGCGCCATCGGCGAATGCCTGCCGCTCATCGTCCCCGCCATCGCCGAGGCCATCGACCACGTCGCCGGCTTCCGCCCGGCCTTGGCCAACGAGGTCTTCAAGGCCCCATGCCGGAAATAATTGGCAGGTGGAACGCGTTGACCCCAACGCGTTACTCAATTCTCGCAGCGGAGAAAGCGTCTTGAGGACAAGCCGCTCCACCACGCGACTGCGCTTCGACCGGCACGAGCTCGCCGGCGCCTTCGGCGACATCGGCACGGACCTGCCATTGATCGCCGGCATCCTGCTTGCGACCGGACTCGACCCGGCCGGCGTGTTCATTGCCTTCGGTCTCGCCCAGATCGCCTCGGGCCTGCTCTACGGCCTGCCCATGCCCGTGCAACCGCTCAAGGCCATGGCCGTGGTCGTCATCGCCGGCCAGGCCACGGGTGCGCAGCTGCAACTCGCCGGCCTCATGATCGGCGCGCTGATGATCGTGCTCGCTTACTCCGGCCTGCTCGACCGGCTGCAAAAACTCATCCCCGTCCTCGTCGTGCGCGGCATCCAAGCGGGTCTCGGGCTCGCTCTCGCCCGCACTTCGCTCGGCCTGACCGGACGCGAAGGCACCTGGGGTTGGATCGCCGCCGGTGCCGCCGTGGTCCTTTTGATCTGGCTGCGCGGTCATCGTCATTTCCCGGGCGCACTCGTGGTGGTCGGCGCCGGCGCGCTCTGGGCGGCCTTTGCCCGCATTGACTGGACAGTGCTCGGCCATGGCTTCGGCCTGGTGCTGCCTACGCCCGCTGCGCTGCCCTGGGATCAATGGGCGGCCGCGCTCACCCTGCTCGTGCTGCCGCAAGTGCCGCTGTCGCTCTCCAACTCCGTCATCGCCACCCAGCGAACCGTCGCCGACCTGTTCCCGGAGAAATCGGTCACGTTGCGCGGCATCGGTCGCACCTACGGCGTGATCAACCTGCTCTCGCCCTGGCTCGGCGGCATTCCCATGTGCCACGGCTGCGGCGGGCTGGCCGGTTACTACGCCCTCGGCGCGCGGACGGGCGGCTCGGTTGTCATCTACGGTTCGCTCTACCTCGTGGTCGGGGCGCTGTTCAGCGGCGCGTTTCAGGAAGTGCTGCGCGCTTTCCCCGCTCCCGTGCTCGGTGCGGTCCTGCTCGTCGAAGCCGGCGTGCTGCTCCTGCTGCTCCGCGAGGTGCCGCGCACGCCGCTGGCGCTGGGCATCGCCGCCCTCGTGGCGCTCGTTTGCGTTTTCGCCCCGCAAGGCTACCTCACAGGAATGATCGTGGGTTGCATCCTTTTCTATTCCTTGCGTCGCTGGCTCCCCGCTCCCGCCGGCAAATCCGGCTGACCCATGCCGCTCGACCAATACAACCGCGACATCGACTACCTGCGCATCTCGTTGACGGATGCCTGCAATCTGCGGTGCGTGTATTGCATGCCGGAGCACATGACCTTCCGGCCGCGCGATGAGCTGCTAAGCGACGCCGAACTGCGGCGCCTCATCACGCTCTTCGGTTCGCTCGGTTTCCGGAAAATCCGCTTCACCGGCGGCGAGCCCACCCTGCGCTCCGGCCTCGTGGACCTCGTGCGCCACGCGACGACCACCCCCGGCATCACCACCGTCGGCCTCACCACCAACGGCGTGCTCCTCGACAAGCTCGCCCAGCCGCTGCGCGACGCCGGCCTGCAAACGGTCAACATTTCCATCGACAGCCTCGACGAGGACAAATTCCGCCAGCTCACCCGCTGGGGCAACCTGCGCGACGTGCGCGCCGGCTTGGACGCCGCCGCCCGCGCCGGCCTGCGCGTGAAGCTCAACGCCGTGGTCTGCCGCGGCGTCAACGACGGCGACGACGTGATCGAACTCGCCCGCCTCACGCTCGCCAACCCCTGGCAGGTGCGCTTCATCGAGCAGATGCCCTTCGGCAACAACTCGGACTTCCAGACCAAGGGCATGGTCAGCGAGGCCGAGCTGCTCGCGCTCTTGGAAAAATCCTTCGGCCCCCTCGAACTCGTCAACGGCGGCAAGCTCGACGGCGAGGCTCGCCTCTACCGTCTGCCCGGCGGCGCGGGCGCGCTCGGCTTCATCAGCCCGGTTTCCGCCCCTTTCTGCGCCGCTTGCAACCGCATGCGTCTGACCGCCGACGGCGTGCTCCGCCTCTGTCTGCTTCGCGACAACGAGATCAACCTGCTCAACCACCTCCGCGGCGGCGCGAGCGATGAGGTCATCGCCGACTGCATCCGCGGTGCCGTCCACGAGAAGCCCTGGGGCCACGGCCTCGCCCAGCACCTCATCCCGGCCGCCCGCGGCATGTCCCAGATCGGCGGGTGAGGTTTTGAACCACAGATGAACACAGATGGGCACAGATACCAACCCACTCCCATTGCATGTCATCCTGAGCGCAGCGAAGGATCCAGCAGAGCCCGCGCTGGCGGTTTCAGCCACTCCCATGCCACTGGATGCTTCACTCCGTTCAGCATGACGGTTTCGGGTATTTGTCTCCATCTGTGTGAATCTGTGTCCATCTGTGGTTAGCCCATGCCTTCGGTCCGACAGATTCACGTCCGTTTCTTCGCCATTCTACGCGAGCAGGCCGGCGTCTCCACACTTGCCGTCGAGACGGCCGCGGCCGACGCCGTGGCGCTCTACACGGAATTGCAGCAGCGTCACCCCGGCCTGATTTTCCCGGCCAACCTGCTGAAAGTCGCCGTCAACGAACGCTACGCCGAACTCACCACCCCGCTCGCCGTCGGCGACCGCGTCGTCTTCATCCCGCCCGTGGCCGGCGGCTGAGCGCCGGCCAGTTGGAAGTTGAAGATGAAAGTTGAAGTCAGCCTGCCCGTCTCGCCTTAAGACCGATTGAGTTGCTAGATCCTTCAACTTAAACTTCTCACTTCCACTTAGCGCATGTTCGAACTCACCGCGACCCCCATCGACTCCGCCGCCCTGCAAGCGCGGTTGACCGCCCCCGAAGCCGGGGCTCTGACGATCTTCGAGGGCCGCGTGCGCAATCATCACCTGGGCAAACCGGTCACGAAGCTCGAATACGAGGCCTTTGACGACATGGCGCGTCTCGAGGGCGAAGCGATCACCACGGAGACCGAGCGCATTTATCCCGGCACGAAGGTGCTCTGCGTCCATCGCACCGGCTCGCTCACCATTGGCGAGGTCGCCGTGTGGATCGGCGTCGCCTCGGCGCACCGACAGGCCGGCTTCGCCGCGTGCCGGCATGTGATCGAAGAGATCAAGCTGCGCCTGCCCGTCTGGAAGAAGGAACACCACCCCGACGGCGCCGCCGAGTGGGTGAACTGCACGGTCGAGGCCGCGACCCAGCCCGCCAACGATGAACTCACAGCGCGCCAGACCGCCTTGCCCGAAGTCGGCCCGACCGGTCAGGCAAAGCTCGCCGCCGCCCGCGTGCTCATTGTCGGCGTCGGCGGACTCGGCTGTCCCGCCGCCGTCTATCTCGCCGGCGCCGGCATCGGGCACCTGACGCTCGTGGACAGCGGCAAGGTCGAGCGCTCCAACCTCCAGCGGCAGATTCTGTTCACGACCGCCGAGCTCGGCGCGCCCAAAGCCCTCGCCGCCGCCGCACGCCTGCGTCTGCACAACCCGGCCGTGCGCGTGACCAGCCACGAGGGCGAACTCACGCCGCAGAACGCCCGCACGCTCGTCGCCGGCCAGAGCGTCGTGCTCGACTGCACCGACATCTTCGCCACACGCTT
>JAUPWC010000102.1 GCA_030916665.1 Verrucomicrobiota bacterium | reverse complement strand
GACCGCGCCCTTCAGCGACTATGCCCCGCTTGCGCTCATGAATGCCTCGCGCGGCTACAAGAAGATGAACGAGACGCCCGCCGCCATCGACGCCTTGGACCGCATGATCAGCACCTACCCGCGCAACGTCCTCACGCCCGACGCCTACCTCCGCATCGCCGAAACCCACGCCTCGCTCGTGGACGGCCCCGCCTACGATCAGGCCTCCACAACCGACGCCATCACCTATTACGAGGACTACATGATCCTCTTCCCCGGCCACAACGGCATGGTTGCAGCCGAGAAGGGCCTCGCGGACATGAAGTCCGTGCTCGCCCGGAGCAAGATGGTCATCGGCGACTACTACTACAAACACCGCAAAAACTACAAGGCGGCCAAGGTCTTCTACAACGAGGCGATCACCGCCTATCCCGATTCCGCCGTCGCCACCGAGGCCCGCGAAAAACTCACCGTGGTGGACGCCAAGCTCGAGGAACAGGCCGCGGTCACCCCGCCCGCCGGTTCTGCCGCGCCCAAGCCCGCCCCCGGAAAAAAGCCGAAGCGTTTCTGGATTTTCTAAGGGCAAGAGACCTTCTCTCCCGGTCAATCTGAACGAAGTGAAGAATCCAGTGTCACCGGACACCATGTTCGCATCGTCTGGCTTCTTCGCTGTGCTCAGAATGACACGCCTCGGAGTTCTTATTTCCGTCCTCGGTCTTCTGCTCTCCCTCCTCGGCGTCACCGGCTGCGCCGGCTACCAGCTCGGCCCCGGCAGCGCCCCGAAGTTCGCCACTCTCTTCGTGGCCCCGGTCAAAACCGAGGCGCTCGTCCCGCAGGCCCGCGCCGAACTCACCACCCGCGTGCGCGAGGCCTTCATCCGCGACGGCCGGCTGCGTCTCGTGAACTCCGCCGAATCCGCCGACGCCGTGCTTGAGATCACCGTCGCCGGCTACAAACGCGACGTGGCGGTCACGCGCGCCGACGACACCGGCCTGGCCCGGCGCTTCGATGTCACCCTCCAGGCCCGCGCCACGCTCCTCAACAACCGCGACCGGAGCCAGTATTTCACCGACCGCGTGATTGAATCCAAGCGCGGCGCGATGACCGACGACGGCCTCGTGCCCGCCGAGTCGCAGCTGCTCCCCATCCTAGGCGAGTCGCTCGCCACCGAGGCCGTCCACGCCGTCCTGGACACCTGGTAAAGGTGTAGCGGCGGTCTGTGACCGCCGACGCACCCTACATGGCGGTCATAGACCGCCGCTACAGGATTCCGGGATTGAGCCGTCCCGGGCCTCTGTCATCCGTTCACTGTCTTCCGATGCCCAACGTCCCCGTCCTCGCCCCTTCCCTGCTCGCCGGTGATCACGGCGCCCTCGCCGCCAGCGCGAAGATTGCCGCCGAGGCCGGAGCGCCCTGGCTGCACCTCGACATCATGGACGGGCATTTCGTGCCGAACCTGACCTTCGGCCCCGAAACGCTCGCCGCCCTGCGCCGCGCCGGGCTGAAGACTTTTTTTGACACCCACCTGATGCTGTCGGAACCGCACAGATACGTCGAAGCCTTCGCCAAGGCCGGTGCCAACCTCATCAGCATCCACATCGAGCCCGCCTACGACCACCGCGCCACGCTCGCCCGCATCCGCGAACTCGGCTGTCAGTGCGGCATCGTGCTCAATCCGGACACGCCCGCCGCGGCGATCGAACCCTTCCTCGGCCTCGTGGACCTCGTGCTCGTGATGACCGTGCAGCCCGGCTTCGGCGGTCAACCCTTCCGCGCCGACATGCTGCCCAAGCTCCGCGAGATCGACGGCTGGCGCCAGACGCGCGGCCTGAACTTCCGCCTCGAAGTGGACGGCGGCATCGACCTCACGACCGCCGCCCAATGTCGCGCCGCCGGCACCGACACCTTCGTCGCCGGCACCTCGTTTTTTAAAGCAGCGGACAAGGCGACCTTTGCAGTGGCCGTTTCCAAATTGTAGCGGCGGTCTATGACCGCCGTCTGCCCGGTTCGCGTCCGCAATCGTCGGCGGTCATAGACCGCCGCTACCACCAAACCCGCGCGACGGGGCCTCCTTCAATACCCGCCCTTCGCGATCTGCTCCGCTCGCTTGTATTGCGCGCGGAAATGTCCGGCCAGCTCGCTGGCGAAGCGCACCTCGTCCACCTTGTTCTTGGACGTCAGCGCCGGCTTCACCTTGGAAAACATCTGCTCATAGCCGACGGCCGAGAGGTCGGTCAGCACCGCCAGCGCCTCGGCACGGCGGGCGGCGGGGACGCCGGGGGCGTTGATCGCACGCCAGGCGGCGGCCAGCTCGTTGTGCGTGTCGATGCCCATGATCCGGATCACGAAGGACATTTCGCGAAACAGGCTGCCGGTCCACGTCGCGTTATAAACCAGCGGCGCCTCGCCGGCGTAGGGATTCACTTCCGGATCGGCGCGATGGGCGGTGAGCGCGGCGTCGCGGTAGAAATCCTTGCGGATTGGCAGGCGGCGCAGGGAGAAATGCTGCGGACCGCCGGACGTGCCGGGTTTCAGGTTCCAGAGCTTCTGCCCCTCCATGGACATCACGTATTCGATGAAGGCCTCGGCGATCTCCCGGTTGGGCGCGCCGCGCATCAGGGCGATCGGATCGGGCGAAAGCGTCGTGCCGCCCTCGGGCATGTGGAAACCGAGGCGCTGGCGTCCGCTGCGCTCCGCCGAACTCTGCTCCTGGTAACGCCCGTAGAAATCGATGCACATGCCGACGGCGCAGTTGCCCGCCGCCACGTCGATCGGTGGCTTCTGCGACGAATCGGTGAAGTAGCGGGCATTGGCGCTGACGAGCAGGAGCAGGCGAAGCCCGCGTTCCCAACCCTGCGCCACGGCCTGCTTCTCCAGGTCCGCCTTCGGTCGGCCGGTGTCGGCGGCCAGCTTCGCCCATTCCAGGTAGATCTGCTCCTGGATGATGCTTTCAAAGGATTTGGCGATGGAGCCGCTCTTGGTCGGGTCGCACACGGCGACCTCACCGAGGTATTTCGGGTCGGTGAGGTCGGCCCACTCGCGCGGCGGATTCGCGATGCCGAGGCGTGCGAGGGCGTCGTGGTTGTAGAGCATGCCGTGGCCGCTGAGCACGGGACCGAGCCAGCGGCCCTGTTTGTCGCGAAACGGTTCGCCGGTATAGCTGGCGGGAATGACATCGTCGGTGAACCACTCCGGCCGCCGCTGCAGCAGGCCGGAATCCACGATGCGGCCGGCATCGGCCTGCCGAATGAAGTCGAAGGTGCCGCCGCCGAAGAAGACGTCGATGCCGCAGCCGACCTCCGAGGCCATGAACTCCCGGCGCGCCGCCTGCGCCTCCGCCCCGGCGTCCTTGGGCAGGCGCGGGTTCGCGAACGAGGCCTGCACATCCATGCTCCACGGTTTTCCGAGCTTGCGCGTCCAGTGATTCTGGAACGAGGCGACGTATTCCGACTCCAGGAACCGCGCGATCTCGCTGGTGCCGCCGATCACGCGCCAGTCGATGGTCACGGTCCGGCCGGTCTTTTCCCGATACCAATCCTGAAAACCCTGCGCGTATTCCTGCCGGATGGCCTCGTTGTGCGGCGTGATGATGACCACGCTGCCGTCAGCCCGGCCGATGGTTTTCTTGGCCGGGCGCAGCGCGAACGGCAGCGCGACCACGGTCACCAGGGCGAGAATGATGAGGGCGCGATTCATCGCCGCAGGCTCAATCCGTCAGCACCACGACATCCTCGGGCTCGACCGTGGCGTAAAGCTCGCCGCGCATGCTGCCGTCCACGAAACGCGGGTTGCGCTCGAAGATCTTCAGCTTCGTGCCGTTGGCGGTCACGAAGTCATACTGCGCGACCTCGCCCAGGTAGATGGAGTCGCCGATGCGGCCGGTCACCACGTTCTTCCGCTCGGCATCGCGGTGCAGTTCCCAGCACTCCGGGCGGATCGACACCGTGACCTCGGCGCCCGCCACGGCGGGCCTGGACGGATCGCCGAAAATCCCCTGAAAGCGCCCGACCAGTGTCTCGATGAACACCTCGCTGCCTTCGACCGCCAGCACCTTGCCGGACAGGAAATCGGTTTCGCCGATGAAGTTCGCCACCACCTTGCGCGTGGGCCGCTTATAGACTTCGCGCGGGGTGCCGACCTGCAGGATGTGGCCGCTCTCCAGGATGGCCATGCGGTCGGCGATGGAGAGCGCCTCCTTCTGGTCATGGGTCACATAGACGGTCGTCAGCTGGAACTCCTTGCACACGCGGCGGATTTCCGTGCGCATCTCCAAGCGCAGCTTGGCGTCGAGGTTGGACAGCGGCTCGTCGAGCAGCAGGCAGCGCGGACGGATGACCAGCGCGCGGGCGAGCGCGATGCGCTGCTGCTGCCCGCCGGAAAGCTGGTTGGGTTTCCGCTCGGCGTATTTTTCCATCCTCACCGAGGCCAGCGCCTCGGCCACGCGGGTCTTGGTCTCGGCCGCCGGCACCTTGCGCTCCTCCAGGCCGAAGGCGACATTCTCCGCCACCGTCATGTGCGGCCAGAGCGCGTAGCTCTGAAACATCATGCCCGTGTTCCGTTTGTGCGGCTCCAGACGGGTTACGTCCTCGTTGCCGAAGAGAATCTGCCCCTTCTCCGGGATGTAGAAGCCGGCCAGGCTGCGCAGGAGGGTCGTCTTGCCGCAGCCCGAGGGACCGAGCAGGAAAAAGAGTTCGCCGGGGTTGATTGTCAGGTCGAGGCCGTGCAGGGCGACCACGTTGCCGAACTGCTTGGTGAGTTGCTTGACCTGGATCGAAATCATGGGTGACGCGCGCCCGGCGAGGCAACCCGCCGCCCCCGGCCAAGTCAAAGCGATTAAGCCCGGCGCTTCGTGCAAAGTGACAAGTATGAAGTAGCAGGAAGCG
>JAUPWC010000101.1 GCA_030916665.1 Verrucomicrobiota bacterium | reverse complement strand
CGGATCTCGTAGGTGCCGATGGCCTGTTGGGAGAGACGCTTGCCTTGCTTGTTTTCCCAGGAAGCGCGCTCGCGGACGGTCAGAAACGGGCCGGCTTGCTCGATGCTGAGAAACTCGGAACGCGCGGAGGGCACGTTCTTGTAATAGCCGAGCAGCCAGCCGTGCAGCTTCTCGCGGCCCTGGACCTCGGGCGTGAGCTTGTTCCCTTCGACGTTATACCAGACGAAATTCTCCGCGCACAACGCGGCCACCGCGTCGGCGTCCAGGCGGTTGCCGGCGTCCAGATACGCGCGGAGCACGACCGCCTCCGGGGTCGTGAGCCACGCGGTGTTGCCGTGGGCGAAGGGCATGAACACGTCCGTCTGCACCTTGAACACGCCGCCGGCGATGGCGGGATCGGGGGCGAGCTGGGCCTGCACAGCGGCCTCGTCGGGCACGCGGAGCACAAGCAGGCCGAGTTCGCCAAAGCGCGCGCCGAGGACGACGACCCCCTCGCGGCGCAGGCGCGCGATGTTGGCCGAGTGCTCGCGCATGCCGGCCTGTTCGTTGGGCGACTTCGTCTCGTCCCACGCCGGGCCCTTGCTGAGGCGCACGGCGAACATCTTTGGCGGAGGCGTGGGCGCGGGTGCCTGGGCAAAAAGCGCCGGGAAAATCAGCGTGAGCAAGCAGAGGATGCGAATAGTTTTCATGGGGCGAATACCTGTCAGCCTGAGCGCAGCGAAGGATCCAAGGCGAAGCGTGCGCGATACTCGGCTGGATTCTTTGCTTCGCTCAGTATGACATGAGGCGAAAATTGAGCGACCTGAATCCCTGCCCCTGAAACACTGCGCCTAACTGACCATCATGCCGTCCGCGAGGCGGATGACGCGGGAGCCGTAGGTGGAGTTTTCGGCGGAGTGGGTGACCTGGATGATGGTCGTGCCCTCGCTGTTCAGTTTCTTGAAGAGCTGCATGATTTCGCGGCCCTGGTCGGAGTGCAGGTTGCCGGTGGGCTCGTCGGCGAGAATGAGCGAGGGCTTGGCCACGAGCGCGCGGGCGACGCCCACGAGCTGCTGCTGGCCGCCCGAGAGCTGGTTGGGGTAGAGGTCCTTCTTTCCAACAATGGCGAAGCGGTCGAGCACGTCGCACACGACGGACTCGCGCTCCTTTTTCGGCATGTCGCGGTAGGAAAGCGGAATCTCGAGGTTTTCATACACGGTGAGATCGTCGAGCAGGTGGTAGCTCTGAAAGACGAAGCCGATGTGTTTTTTCTGCAGCTCGAAGCGCTTCTTCTTGTCGAGCTTGTGCACCGGTTGGCCGAGCAGGTCGAATTCGCCCTGCCAGACGCTGTCGTGCAGGCCCAGAATGTGCAGCAGCGTGGACTTGCCCGAACCCGAGGGCCCCATGATGGAGACGAACTCGCCCTCCCGGATCGTGAGGTTGATGTTGCGGAGGGCGTAGAAGACGCCGCCCTTGAGGGGATAGACTTTCTCGACGTTGCGGAGGGTGATCATGGAAAAAGCTAAAACCGATTTAACCACGGATGGTCACTTATGAACACTAATCTAGCTGACCGGTTTCAGGTATTTCGTGCGAGCTCGATTCAATCCGGGTTATCCGGCCGTTTTCGTGGGTCCAACGGTGGAGCGACGGGGCCTCGCCCTGCTTCAGTTGCTTGAACAGGACGGGCGCGTCCCGCTTTTGGAGCATGAGGTCATGCACGCCGGTTTCGTCGCAGGCGAAGACCTTGGCGTAGCCCTTGAAGACCTTGGCGTCACCGATGATCCGGCTGAGTTGTAGCGGCGGTCTATGACCGTCGGATTCGGGAGAACGGCGGTCACAGACCGCCGCTACAGGGTTCCGATCCAGCACCAGACTGGAATAGGGCAGCGACCGCAGGTCGATCCCGGCGCGCTGGCCGAACTTCACCCAACCCGAGTCGGCATAGACGCCCATCGGCGGCGGGGCGAAGAAATGGCACCAGTGCCGCTCGTTGCCGGCGACGAGCACGCCGCAGGCGGCTTGGTGCGGACACGGCGCGACAATCTGAAAACGCGGGCGCAGCTGTTCGCGCCAGCCGCCGAGCAACCGGCTGGCCTCGTGCGTGCCGGGCTCGACCCAGAGGATGGCCTGCGCGCGGGCGCAGAGTTCGGCCAGTTCGGCGCGCGCGATCTCGTTGAGCTCGTTCACCACATGGCTGACGACCAGCAGGCCGATCGGTTCGTCGCTCCGCAGGTCGCGGGTGCTGGCGCGTTCGACCGGAAGAGCGGGGAAGGCTTTTCGAGCGTGGTGCTCGGCGTAGTCGAGCGCGAGCTGGGAGTGGTCGTGCACGAGCAGACGCGTGAAGTTCGCCGGACCAAACGCTTCGACCACGCGCCGGCCCGCAATGCCGCTGCCGCAGCCCCAGTCGAGGACGGTGGCACCGGATGCGGGCGCCCATGCGCGTTGCTTCAGCTCGCGCAGCACGGCGTCCCACTTCCAGCCGATGCGCTCGCCGTAGGTGAAGTCGTAGCACTCGAGATCGGTGATCGTGTGCCAGTAGGGCCCGGCGGTCTTGTCGCCGGTCAGGAACGTTTCGCGGAGGCGGTCGAGCATCTCCCAGTCGAGGGTTTCCCAGGTCATGAGTTGGCGGAAATTCTCTTGGATTCTTCGCTCCGCTCAGAATGACAGATTGTGCAAGATGGGCCGTTATCCGTGAACATGCCTGTCATCCGTGGCTAAAATGAAAATCCAAGCTGACGCGCCAGCGCCTGCTGGGTGATGCCGTAGAAGGCGGCGAGCTCGCGGACCTTGGCGGCGGTGGCGTCGTCGCGGGCGAGGCCGGGGCGCTTGGTGGCGGCGATCATCAGGTTTTTGGCCGTGTGCTCGGTGGAGATGAACTCGAAGACCTTGGTGTCGTAGCCGGCCCACTCCAGCAGCAACGCGCGGAGCGCGTCGGTTACGAATTCGGCGTGACGCTCCTGCCAGATGCCGTGGCGCAGGGCGGGGGCGAGCACGGGGGCGGCCTGCAATTGCGGACGCAGCTCCTTCTGGCAACACGGCGCGACGACGATCAGCGCGCTGCCGGCCTTCACGCCGCGGGCGAGGGCGTCGTCGGTCGCGGTGTCGCAGGCGTGGAGCGCGATGAGCACGTCGGGGTCGGGCAGCTCCGCGTTCTGGATCGTGCCGCCGACGAAGGAGAGTTTCGGCCGCGCCGTGTCGTGGGCGATTTTGTTGCAGAGCGTCACCAGCTCGGGCCGGGCCTCGACGCCGCAGATGCGCGCAGAGCACTTGAGCACGAGGTCGAAATAATCGTGCGTGGCGAACGTCAGGTAGCCCTTGCCGCAACCCATGTCGGTGATCTCGACCGGCCGGTCAGCGGGCAGGGGGGCGTCGGCGACGAGGTGGCTGAGGATCTCGGTGAACTTGTGGATCTGCCGGTGCTTGTCGGCGAGGCCCTCGCGGATGGCGCCGGCGGCGTTGGTCACGCCGAGTGCGTGGAGCCAGGGCTGCGCGTCGGTCGTGAGCAGGCGAGGCTTGGCGCGATCATGGGCGGTGTCGGGGAACGGCGCGGCCGAGCGCCCGAGATGCAGCCGCGGCTCGCCCTTCTTGTTGAACTCCAGCTGCACGCCCTGGACGGTGGTGTCCAGATGCGCGCTGTGAAACTGTGTGCCGACGAGCCGCGTTATCTCGCGCACCGCCTCGGCCGGCGGGAGGTTCTTGGTGATGTCGCGCGTGTCATGACGGAAGACGAACGACAGGTGCGGCCCGGCCTTCAGCGCGACCGGTCGGACGATGACCTTCTGCAGCGTGGCGTCGCCGCCGCGGGGCTTGCCAAGCGTCAGCCGCGCAAAGGAACCGTCGCGCACGGAGGCGTCGAGGCGGGCGGCGAAATCTTCCTGAGGTGTGACGGACATCACCTCCTATGAGACAGCGGAGGGAAGTAATAGTCAACCGGCTCGCGGTGCCACCAGTACCCGGAGCGGGCCTTTTCCGCGGGCGTCGTGAAACGGTATTCGTAGAGCACGGCGCGCACGAAACGCGGCGGCCTTTGCGGGAAGGGATTGTCGCCCACCAGTCGCAGCACCTCCGGCGTGCCGTTCAGCAGGTGGATGCAGAGGTTGTGCGCCCACGGTTCGCGCCGCGGGTGGGCGAGCGCCGCGAACCAGAGCTGCCAGTCCAGGCGCGGCTGGTGCGGGGCGACAAAGGCGGGCCGGCGCGCGGGATCGCCGGGTTTCCATTTGAAGCCGTAGGCCTTCCACTCGCGCCCGTCGTCGCTGCCCTCGATGACGATCTCGGGGCGGGTCTGCGTCATCACCCGGAACAGGCCGTAGCTGTTCACGCTGCGCGTGGCGGAGACCGTGCGAATGACGGCGCCATACCATTCCGGCCAGCGGACGCCGGTGAACACAGAGGGCAGGGTGACCAGCAACGAGAGGGTGAAGAGAACCGCTGATACTGCGACCAAGGCTGTCTGTTGCAGCGGCGGTCCATGTCCGCCGGAGCGGCGCTCACAGGGCGCCGCTGCAGATTCTGCCTGTTTCATCCGCAGCCAGCGCTGCCACCAGCCGTCGTCGAGGAACGGCAGGCAGAGCAGGGCGGTAAGCAGGTTGAAAAACGTGTAGTTGCCGCTCAGCGCGATGAGCGCCTGCAATCCGATCTGCACGAGCGCGGCCGGATGGCGCAGCCACCGGGGGCCGAAGAGCAGGAACGGGCCGCCGAGTTCCACCGCGAACATCAACGCGCACGAGAGACGGTGAAACCAACCCGGCAGCTGGTGCAGCCACCAGCCGATCCAGGTCGGCAGCGGCTGGGTTTCGTAATGGAACGTCAGCGCCGTGAGGTTGCGCACGTTTCGTCGCCGCTGGTGAGCTTCACGAGGCCCGACATGAACATCAGCCGGAAGAACAGCCACCACAGCAGCCAGCGGACGATGCGCGGCGGCTCCTCCCGTCCGGTGGCGCGACGGCTCCATGGCGCCAGCAGCCCGGCCAGCAGTCCGGTCTCAAGCAGCAGCGTGTCCCATTGGAAGTTCAGGAAGTTTTGCGCGGGGGCCGCGAGCGAGAGATAGCATAGCCAGAGCAGCGCGAGGCAGAGCGGCTGGGCGAACCGCAGGAACAGCGCGACCGCGAGCAGGAGTCCCGCTCCGCAGAGCACGTCGAGAAACCGGCCCGCACCGAAGATCCAGCAGAGCGTCGGCAGCCGCCACCAGCGCGCCGCGCCGAGGTGCTCCCTCACCGCGTCGAGATACGGTTGCGCCGGCAGCAGACCGTCGGGCCCGACGAGCCCGCGCCACTGCCACCAGAACGAGGCGAACGCCACGAAAAACACGACGGCCAGCCCGCGCAGGAACACGTCGGTCGCGATGGTGAATCCGCGGGCGTCGGCCGATGGGGGCGCGTGGTTCAACACCCCCATCCCTGCTCAGGACGCAGCCGGGGGCAAGTATCCGTTGCCCGGCCGGGCCGCTCGCGGAAGCCGCCCCGGCTCACATTTGGGCCTGCATCCGGAAGGGAGACCGGCTTGGCTGCCCGCATGAAACTCTCTGAGGTGATGGCGGCGCTGAAGAGCAAGGGCAGCGAGTCGGTGAAACGTCTGCTCATGAAGCATGGCGCCAAGGAGCCGTTCTTCGGCGTGAAAATCGGCGACATGAAGCCGCTCGCGAAGCAGCTCAAGGGCGGGCAAGAGCTCGCGCTGGAGCTCTACGCCACCGGCAACGGCGACGCCCAATACCTCGCCGGCATGATCGCCGATGGCCGGCTCATGACCAAGGTGCAGCTCGAAAACTGGGCGAAGACCGCGGCTTGGGACATGATCTCCGGCACGACGGTTCCGTGGGTGGCCTCGGAGCATCCCGATGGCCCGGTCCTCGCGCTCAAGTGGATTGCGGCCAGGAATGAACAGACTGCCCGCGCCGGCTGGAACGCGCTCGGCGCGCTCTCCGCCACGCGACCCGATGCCGAACTGCCGCTGAAGGATTTCGCCCGGTTGCTCAAAAGCATGCCACGCGACCTGCCCAAGGCACCCGACGGTGTCCGCTACACGATGAACAACTTCATCATCGCCTGCGGCACCTACCTCGCCCCTCTCGGCGACCAGGCCATTGCCGCGGCCCGCGCGGTCGGCCGCGTGCAGGTGGACATGGGGGACACCGAGTGTAAGGTGCCCGACGCCGAGAGCTACATCCTCAAGGCCCGTCGCGGCGCCCCGGTCGCCCCCAAGCGCAAGACCGTGCGCTGCTGATGGGGCTTGGTCCGCAGGAAGGGGCGGTTACGGAGGTAATAGGGGATCAGAAGGATATAAATAAAAAGCCGTATTTGGCCTATAAACTTGAAATAAGGCTTTAATAGGCCATATATGGCTCCATGAAAATCGATGCCAACATGGTCGATGAAGCCGTCCTGAAGGAACTGGGCCGGAGGCTGACCACGATCCGTTTGGCGCAGAATCTCTCGCAACAGCAGCTGGCGGAGCGCGCCGGGCTCGGGCTGCGCACCGTGCGGCGCTTGGAGCAGGGCACCACCGCCACGCAATTGTCGGGGTTCCTGCGCATCTGCCGCGCCCTGGGGCTGATGGACCGCATCGACCAGCTCATGGCCGAGCCGCCGCCCAGCCCGCTCGACCAGCTTCGCCTCTACGAGAGCAAGCGCCGGCGCGCCTCGGGCAGCCGTGTGTCGGAGCCGCCGGCCGAGAAGTGGACCTGGGGCAAATCGTCATGATCGCGCGCGTCAGACTCTGGGGGCGTGACATCGGCGCCGTGTCGCTGGACGACGGCGGCGAGGTGGCGGCGTTCCAATACGACCCGGCTTTCGCGCAGAGCGGCATCCAGGTCTCGCCGGTCGCGATGCCGCTGGGGCCGCAGGTTTACCAGTTCCCCGCGCTGCCGCGCGGGACTTTTCACGGGTTGCCCGGATTGCTGGCCGACTCGCTGCCCGACAAGTTCGGCAACGCGCTGATCGATGCGTGGCTGGCCCGGCAGGGCCGCGCGCCCGCGAGCTTCAGCGCGATCGAGCGGCTGTGCTACACGGGCACCCGCGGCATGGGCGCGCTGGAGTTTGCGCCGACGATGGGGCCGCGGCCGCAGAAGGCCTCGAAGATCGATCTCGACGCGCTCGTCGGCCTCGCCTCGGAGGTGCTTGCCAACCGCGATGCGCTGACGGGCAACTTCCAGCCGAAGTCGCGCGAGAAGGCACTCAACGACATCCTGCGCGTCGGCACCTCCGCGGGCGGCGCGCGGGCGAAGGCCGTCATCGCGTGGAATCCTGTGACACAGGAAGTCCGTTCGGGTCAGGTGCGCGCCGGGGAGGGTTTCGAATACTGGCTGCTGAAGTTCGACGGCGTGAAGGGCAACAAAGACAAGGAACTCGACGACCCGAAAGGCTTCGGTGCGATCGAGTATGCCTACCACCTGATGGCGAAGGCCGCCGGCCTCACGATGAGCGAGTGCCGTCTGCTCGAAGAGAACGGCCGGCGGCATTTCATGACGAAGCGCTTTGACCGCCTGCCCGACGGCGAGAAGCTCCACATGCAGTCGCTCTGCGCGCTCGGGCATTACGACTTCAACTCG
>JAUPWC010000100.1 GCA_030916665.1 Verrucomicrobiota bacterium | reverse complement strand
TTGTTGGATTCGGCGAGCGTGCGGCCCTCCGGGGCGATGTCGCGGTCGTGCCAGCACCAGAACGGCGCCTCGATCTTCTGGAAGAACTCGAAGGCCGCGTCCATGCGGACCTTGGCGACGGACACGGGGTCCTTGCCCGATTCCCACGGACGGACGATTGTGCCCGGACCGAACGGGTCGGAGCCCACGCCGCGGAACGCGTGCCAATACGCGATGGAGAAGCGCATGTGCTCCTTCAAGGTCTTGCCATCGATGATCTCCGACGGGTTGTAATGCTTGAAGGAAAGCGCGTTGGCGGAACGCGGGCCCTCATAGCGGATCTTGCCGATCTGAGCGAAGTGCTTGTTCAGGGATTTCATGACGTGAAACAGGGATGAGCCATCGACGATGGCTGCGGGGTGGGAATTGCGAGCTTCGGCCATCGCATAATCTCCTCCAAGGGACCGACCATACTAACTATAGACTTGAATTGCTATTTCGGCCGGCTTTAGTAACTGAACCCCTACCCCTGATGAGCGAAAAGCGCGTTACCCTGTCCGACATTGCGCAGCGCGCCGGCGTGCACGTCACCACCGTGTCGCTGGCCATGCGCAATCACCCCCGATTGCCCGAGGAAACGCGCAAGCGCATCCAGGCCCTCGCCCAGGAGATGGGTTACACGCCAGACCCGCTGTTGCGCGCCCTCGTGGCCTACCGCGGCGGCGTGATCGAGCGGCGCAACACGCCGACGCTCGCCTACGTCACCAACTGGACGACGGAGTGGGGGTGGAAGAACGTCACCGCGCATCCGGACTTCTACGCCGGCGCCATGGCCAAGGCCGCCGAACTCGGCTACAAGCTCGAGCATTTCTGGATGCGCGACGAGGGCATGAGCCAGGAGCGGCTCGGCCAGATCCTTTATTCGCGCGGCATCAATGGCATCATCATCGCGTCGCACAGCCGCGAGATGGGCGACGCCCTCCAGTTCAAATGGGAAAATTTCAGCGCGGTGAAGATCGATTATTTCCCGCACCAGCCGATGCTGCACAACGTCACCAACAACCAGTGCGACATCGTGCGGCTCGCCATGCAGAAAGTGCTGTCCGCCGGCTATCGGCGCATCGGCCTTGTGATGCACCGGGGCTGGGATCATGCCGTGGATCACCTCTGGACGGCCGGCTACCTCTGCGAGCAGCAGGTGCTGAAGGCCCGCGACCGTCTCCCCGTGCATCTCTTCCCGGAGGCCGAGCCGCGAGACCGCTGGCTGAACGAAGGCAGCGAAGACCTTTTTCCCGATCCCAAGGCCTTCATGGCGTGGTTCAAGCGCTACCGCCCCGAGGTCATCATCAGCAAGGCCTCGTTCGTGCTGCCGATTCTCAAGAAGATGGGCCTGAGCGTGCCGGACGACGTGGCTTTTGTGGATGTGTTCCTGAGCGACTTCAGCGGCGCGACCGCCGGGGTGCGGCAAAACCACGAGACCGTCGGCGCGCTGGCCGTGGAGATTCTGGCCGGACAGCTCCAGCACAACAAATATGGCGTGCCCGAGATCCCGACCACGACCTACGTCGAAGGCACCTGGTTCAACGGCCGGTCCTGTCCGATGCCCGCGATGAGCGGGACTGTCAGCCCGAGCCCCGGCTTGCGGAAGGTGGCGGTCTGAGCTCCGCTGGACGCTCCCCTTTTCGCATGAGCGCCTACGTCCCCGACCCCCAACGCTACGACCAGATCCCCTTCGCCCGCTGCGGGCGCAGCGGCCTCAAACTCCCGAGGCTTTCCCTCGGTCTCTGGCACAACTTCGGCGGCGTGGACGCCTTGGAGAACCAGCGCGCGCTGCTGCGCCGGGCCTTCGACCTCGGCATCACGCACTTCGACCTCGCCAACAACTACGGCCCGCCGCCCGGCTCGGCCGAGGAGAACTTCGGCGTGCTGCTCAAACAGGATTTCGCCGCGCATCGCGACGAACTCATCATCTCCACCAAGGCCGGCTATTACATGTGGCCCGGACCCTACGGCGAATGGGGCTCGCGCAAATACCTGCGTGCCTCGCTCGACCAGAGCCTGAAGCGCATGGGCCTCGATTACGTGGACATCTTCTACTCGCACCGGCCCGATCCCGAGACTCCGCTCGAGGAAACGATGGGCGCGGTGGCCGACGCCGTGAAATCCGGCAAGGCGCTCTATGCCGGCGTCTCCAACTACAGCGCCGCGCAGACCCGCGAGGCCGCCGCCATCCTGAAGAGCCACGGCGTGCCGCTGCTCATTCACCAGCCGAAATACAACATGTTCGAGCGCTGGGTGGAGCCGGAGCTGCTGTCCGCGCTCACCGAGGTCGGTGCCGGCTGCATCCCGTTCTCACCGCTCGCGCAGGGGCTGCTGACGAGCCGCTACCTCAACGGCATCCCCGAGGATTCGCGCGCGATGAAGTCCGGGGTCTTTCTCAAGCCCAGCCAGATCACGCCCGCGCTGGTGGCGAAATTACAGGCGCTCAACCGCCTCGCCCTGGCCCACGGCGCCACGCTCGCGCAGTTTGCCACGCTCTGGATTTTGCGCCGCTCCGAGATCACCACCGTGCTCATCGGCGCCAGCAAGGTGGCGCAGATCGACGACATTCACGCGGGCCTGAAGCTCGCGCCGCTCTCCGCCGATGAGCAGGCGAAGGTGGAGCAGATCCTCGCCGGCTGATTTCAGGGCGGCAACCGGCCGAACTGCTGTTGGAAAGCCTGCTG
>JAUPWC010000099.1 GCA_030916665.1 Verrucomicrobiota bacterium | reverse complement strand
CCGATGATGAGCGCCTACATGCTCAAGGGCGGTGACGCCGAGGAGAAGGGCCTCACCGGCACGATCAACCATTTCTTCGACCGCGTCCGCAACCGTTACGAGAGGATGATCGGGGCCAGCCTCGGCTGGGTGCCGGTCACGCTGACCGCGGCCTTCCTGTTCACGCTGCTGCTCGTGCCTTTCTTCATGCTGGCGCAGCAGGAACTCGCTCCGAAGGAGGACCAAGGCGTCGTGTTCAGCCTCATGATCCCGTCGCCGACGGCGACGATCGACCAGAACATCATTTATGCGAAGGAAGTGCAGAAGATGTTCGAACAGGTTCCGGAGTATGAACAGTCATTCCAGATCACCGGCGCCCGCTTCGGGTTTTCCGGCATCCTGCTGAAGCCATGGTCGGAACGCACGCGCAGTTCGCTGGAGATCGAGCAGTCGCTGCAGGAGCCGGCTGCTCGCGTTCCGGGCATCAACGTCGTCATCAACTCCCCCGATCCGCTGCCCTCGGGCGGATCCATGCCCATCGACTTCGTCGTCCGCTCCACCGCCGACCACAAGGAGATGGAGGAGATCGCGCAGAAGCTGGTGCTTTTTGCGAACGGTGAAGCCAATGCCGGCGGTGGCGCCCCCACTTTTTACTTCGCCGACACCGACCTGCGCTTCGACCTGCCCCAGGTTGAGATCGAGATCGACAAGGACAAGGTCGCCGCGATGGGACTGAACCTCACCGACGTTGCCCGTGATCTTGGCTCCATGCTGGGTGGTGGCTATGTCAACCGCTTCGTCAACGATGGCCGCAGCTACCGTGTGATCCCTCAGGTCGAGCGCGGCCAGCGCCTCAACGCCGAGCAGCTCCTCGACTACCACATCCGCGGACCGCAGGGCCAGTTGATCCCGCTCTCGACGATCGCCACGCTCAAGGAGACGGTGCAGCCCCGCACCTTGAACCGCTTCCAGCAGCTCAATTCGATCAAGATCCAGGGCGTCGGTCCGAGCCTTGATGCTGCGCTCAAGAAGCTCGAGGCCAAGGCCAAGGAGATCCTGCCCGCCGGTTACACGATCGACTACGGCGGCCAGTCGCGGCAGCTGCGTTACGAGGGCGCGGCCCTGTGGTCGGCGGGTGCACTTGCGCTGATCCTCATTTTCCTCGTGTTGGCGGCGCAGTTCAACAGCTTCCGCGACCCGTTGATCATCCTCTTCGGCTCGGTCCCGCTGGCCCTGGTGGGTGCGATGCTCCCGATCTTCCTCTGGGAGACCTCGCTGAACATCTACTCCCAGATCGGCCTTATTACCTTGGTCGGCCTCATCGCCAAGAACGGCATTCTGATCGTGGAATTCGCCAACAGCCTCCAGGAGCAGGGCGTCGCCAAACGCGACGCCATCCGCCGGGCTGCGGCCACGCGCCTGCGCCCGGTGCTCATGACGTCGGCTGCCACGGTCTTCGGGCACATCATGCTGATCTTCGTGAACGGCCCCGGTGCCGCCGCGCGCAATAGCATCGGTTGGGTGCTCGTCGTCGGCATGGCGGTCGGCACGCTCTTCACCCTCTATGTGGTTCCGGCGTTCTACATGCTCATCGCCAAGGATCACGCCAAGGCGCATGCCCCCGCCGCCAAGCCCGCTCCGCTACCGGCCGAGCCGGTCCTTGCCAAATAATCCCGTCCAGCTTCCATGAAACCTTTCATGCGTCCGTTCCAACTCCTCCTTGTCGCGGCGAGCCTGCTCGCCTCCGTTCCGGTCATCGCCCAGCTCAATGACGGCAAGCCCGACCCGGACTTCACGGTCCCGGAGCGGCTCGACTTGAACTACGCGCTCGCCTACGCGCTGGATAACAACTTCGCCATCCGTCAGGCGAAGGAGCGCATCCGCCAGCAGGAGGGCATCGTGCTCGAGGTCCGCTCGGCGCAGATTCCCGCCGTGTCCGCCTCGGCCGGCTATCAGCGCAATGCCGACGAGACCTCCTCCAACGGTCGCAATGAGGCCTGGTCGGTGGACATCACCGCCCGTCAGGTCCTCTACGCCGGCGGCGGGGTGACGGCCAGCGTCAAGAGCCAGCAGCTGGCCCTCGAGGCGGCGACCCTGACGCTCCGCGCCGTCATCAACGACGCGCTGCTCGGCGTCCGCACCCGTTTCTACACCGTGCTGCTCAACCGCGAGCGCATCAAGGTGCAGGAACAGAACATCGAGCTCCTCCAGCGCCAGCTGCAGGATGTGAAGAACCGCTACGAAGCCGGCACGGTTTCCAACTTCGAGGTCCTGCGCGCCGAGGTCGCGCTCGCCAACGCCCAGCCTGCGCTCATCACCGCCCGCAACGATTACCGCCTCGCCATCGAGGAGCTGCGCCAGGCCATCGGCTACATGGCGCACAGCGAGACCAACGTGGCCAGGGTGCCCGAGTTCCTCGGCACCTTGGAGTTCAACCCCGCCGCCTTCGATCTGCGTTCCTCGCTGGTCACCGCACGCGAGCAACGGCCCGACTTGCAGCGTCTGGCCAAGCTGACCGAGGCGGCCGAGCAGGGCGTCGTGGCCAACCGCGCCGGCTACCTGCCGACGGTTTCGGCCTTCGGTTCCTACGACTGGCGCCAGGCCCCGCTGTCCAGCAACCGTTCCTCGGTCGATGGTTGGACCATCGGGCTGCAATCTTCCTGGGACATCTTTGACGGCCGGGTGACCGCCGGCCGGGTCGCCCAGGCCCGATCCTTCCTTGAGCAGAGCAAACTGGCCCTCGCCGCGGCCCAGCTGGATGTCGATGTCGCGGTTCGCCGCGCCATCTCCACTTTCCAGCAGGCAACCGAGTTGGCGGAGGCGTCCAAGAAGGTGGTCGAGCAGGCCGAGGAAGCGGTCCGCCTGGCCAACGCCCGCTATTCCGCCGGCACCGCCACCCAGCTGGACGTGCTGACCTCGCAGGTGGACCTCACGACCGCCAGGCTCAACCAGGTGCAGGCCTACTACAGTTACAACATCGCCGTGGCCTCCGTGCGCAATGCCATGGGCCTCACCGATGAATCGCTGCCGGCCGGCGAACTCAAATATCCCTGAGCGCCCAAGCCGCCGGAACCGGGCCGCCTCCGGGCGGCCTTTTTTCTTCGCGCGTCCGGGCAACTTTGACCACGTTCCTGTGTCGTAACCGCACCGCATGAAGCCTTTCCGCGTCTTGCTTGTCCTGTCAGGAGCGCTCCTGGCGGTTTGCGCCCTGATTCTCGGTCTGGCGCTGACCCCTTCGGTGCAACGCTGGGCCGTGCTGTGGGCGCTGAAGGATCGTCCCGGCTTGAAGCTGGAACTCGCCACCGTCTCGGCGGGCTTTTCCGGCGCCAAGGTCGCGGGCCTGAAGCTCGTGCATCAGGGTGTGCCGGTCAGCGTCGAGCGGTTGGAGGCGGATTTTTCGCCGCTTGGTTATCTTTTTGGCGGGCACCTGCGGATCGAAAAACTGCAGGTCACCGGCCTGCGGGTTGACGCCAGCGCGGTGTCCCGCGCCCGGGCCGAAGCCGCCGCCGCGGGCGCGCCCGCCGCGGCTCCGGGCCTGCTGGCCCGGATCGAACTGCCTTTTGATCTCACGCTGGGCGAAGTTCGCATCGAGGGGAGCGCGCTGCTGCCGGCGGCTCCCGGCCAGTCGCCGGTGGAGGCCACCTACACGCTCACGGGCGGAAAGTTTGCCGCTGGCCAGGAGGGCACGCTGCAGTTCGATGCCCGGCTGAACCATCCGTCCGCCCGGGCCGGGGTGAATTCGCTGCGCGCCCAGGCCGCCCTGCGCGCGACGATCACGACGCAGCGCCGCTTCACCAAGGTCGGCCTCACGACGCTGGTCGATGCGGAAGGGCCGGCGATCACGGGAATCAGCCAGCTGAAGGTCGGCGCCGAGGTCTACCAGAGTTCCGGCGGGGAAAACTACGAGGTGACCGTCAGCACGCTCCTGCAGGGCCAGGCGGAGAACGCACTCATTGTCCGCGCGCTCCTGCCCGCCGGCACGCAGCGCTACGAGGGCGAATGGGCGCTCAAGGCGCGGACGGCGCAGTTTGCCCCCTTCGTGCTGAGCGGAGTGCTGCCCGACTTCGACGCCGCGGGCGACGGCCGTTTCGCCTTCGACGCCGTGGCGGCGAACTTTGCCCTGGAGGGCGGCCTGCAGGGTCGCGTGAGCCGGCTGGAAAGTCTCGATCCGGCCTGGCGGTCCTTTGGCGAACTCAAGGTGGAGGCCGGCTTTGATCTTAGCCAGCAGGGCGGGGTGCTTGATGTCCGGCGGTTCAACGCCGCCGTGGCCGGTGAACAGCCCGTGCTGGAGATCCACACCTCCGCTCCCGTCCGCTACAACCTGACGAGCGGAGAATTCCTGACCAACGGCGACTCAACAGAAGCTCTGCTCCGAGCGAATCTCCAGGGGCTGCCGCTCGCCTGGGTGCGGCCCTTCGTCGGGGCCGTGGATCTCTCCGGCGGTCTGGTGACCGGTCGGATTGACCTGCAACGCGCATCCGGCGGCGCCAAGGATGCCCTCGTGCGGGCCGACTTGCGCGCGGATGAACTCACCGTGGTCCGGGAGGGCAGGGCCTTGCTGACGAAGGCGGCTGTCACGGCCCGGGTCGATTCGACCTTTGCCGGCGGAGCGATCACCGCGCCCGTCGTGGAGACGACCCTGCGCACACCGGGTGGCGACGAATTCACTTTTGCCGGACGTTTCTCCCGGCAGAACGGCCAGGACGCACCGTTGATGCTCGGCGGACAGTTTACGCTCCAAACCCCGAAGCTGCTAGAACGCTGGCTGCCCGGGGCACCGGTGGGCGCGCGGGGAGAACTCGACTTCACGCTGCGTCGTGGCGTAGCGGAGGTGAAGCCGGGCCGGGTCGAAATCAGACAGGGCACCGGCCGGCCCTTGCTCGAACTCACGCTGGCCCAGGCTTTCGCCGTTGAACTGGCGACCCACGCGCTCCGGCCGAATGATGCCGCGCGACCGGTCGGACGCCTGACCTTGGGCCGGGTGCCATTGTCCGCGCTGCAGCTGACCGAGCCCGGTGCGGTGCTTGGCGGCCACATCCAGCAGGGCGATTTCGAGATCATGGCCGACGCCGGCAAGACGACGCTGCGCCCGGCCGCGCCGCTGCGCTTGGCTGAGATTTCCCTCACGCAGAACCGCCAGGTGGTCATCGAGCGGCTCGCCTTGGAGGCGCAGCCTGTCGTCGAATACGCCGGCCCGGGGGCCTACGCCGTGCGGACGGGCGAGGTGGCGGTTCGCAGCGGATCGTCGGCGCTCATGACGGTGAAGTGCGACGTCGTGCGCGCGCCCGGGCAGGACACGCAGGCGATGGCGAGTTTCAGCATCGAGGTGCCGGCCCTGGTGGCGCAGCCGCTCTTCGCCGGAGTGCAGGCCGTCAGTGGCGGTCGGATGAGCGGCGAAGTCCGCGCGGTCGTGGGGGCGCACAGCCAGCTCGAGGCTCGCATGACTTTGAACGGACTCGTGCTTGCCGAGGGTGGACAGTTCCTGCCGGTGGCCAACATCGGTTTCCGCGGCGAGGTGCATGAGAACGGTGCGGCCGCGATCCAGGTGCCGCTGCTTCTCGACAACGGCGGCCGGCGCTCCGACCTGAATTTTTCCCTGGAGCTGTCCCCGCTTGGCCGCGGTTACTCGGTGGACGGTCGCCTGACCGGACAGCAGGCCGAATTGGAGGACCTCTTGGGCGTGCTCGCCGTGTTCTCCGCCGCCGCGGCCCCCGATACCGGTGAGTATCCGGTGGCCCGGGGCCCGGTCACGGCGGACACGGTTGCGGCCTGGTCGCGTTTCAGCGGACGGCTCGCCCTCGACGTGAAGAACGTCACCCGCGGTCAGGAATGGGCGATGACGGGCCTGACCGGCACGGTGGCGATCGAGCCCTCGCTCGTTGCGCTGCAAAAGCTGGAGGCGGCGTTCAGCGAGACCAGCCGGCTCGCGGCGAGGATGGAGCTGCGTTTCACCGGCGGCCCGCAGCCCTACCGCCTCAATGGCGACTACACGCTCAACGAGTTCGACGCCGGGCGCTTCTTCCGGGCCTTCGAATCCACCAAGTCGCCCACGGTGGAGGGTCTGTTCAGCATCACCGGCCGCTTCGCCGGCAACGGCGAGACGCCGCAGCGCGCCATCGACCGCGTGCAGGGTGAATTCCAGCTCACGAGCCGGCAGGGGGTCTTCCGCGGGTTGCAGCGCGCCACCGGCAAACTTTCGATGACGTCCAAGGCGGTCGAGCTGGGTGCCTCGGTGCTCGGCTCCATCCTCGGTTCCGACAAGGCGGTGCGCACCGCCGAGAAGGTCGCCGGCCAGGCCTACTTCGTGGACCAGCTCGCGCAGAGCCTCGGCGAGTTCAACTACGACCTGCTGAGCGTGAAACTCTCGCGCGACGAGCTGCTCAACATGAATCTCGACGACATCAGCCTCGTCTCGCCGGAGATTCGGCTGCACGGGCAGGGCAGCGTCAGTTACGTGTTCGGGCAGTCCCTGCTCGAACAGCCGCTGAGCGCGTCCCTCAACATCGCCGCCCGCGGCAAGGTCGAGCAGCTCCTCGGAAAACTCCGCCTGCTCGACACGACGAAGGACGAACTCGGCTACACCCGCGGCAAGGAACCGGTCCTGATCGGCGGCACGCTCGCCAAGCCCGACGCGAACGCCTTCTTCACCAAGATGGCCACCTCGCGCATCGTGGACTTCCTCGACATGGAGAACTGAGCCGGCGTTGCAGCCGATTGTGGGGCAGCGCGCTTGCGCGCGCTCTGAGGAAGCGCCCGCAAGCGGGCTGCCCACAGAGCATCCGGCCGGGCCGATTGTTAGCGCGATTTCGCCTTTGCGGCCGGACGGTATCGGGCAATCGTCAGCGCGATGAACACACGCATTTTTGGCCGGACGGGCAGGGTGGTGGGCGAAGTCGGTCTCGGCTGCTGGCAGATCGGCGGCAACTGGGGCGAGGTGTCCGACGACACCGCGCTGGCCGTCCTTCGCACCGCTTACGAGCAGGGCACGACTTTCTTCGACACGGCTGACGTCTATGGCGGCGGCCGGAGCGAGACGCTCATCGGGAAATTCCTCCGCGAATCCAAGGCGCGCGACCGCCTCTTCATCGCGACCAAGCTCGGCCGGCGTGGTGACCCGGGTTGGCCGGGGAATTTCACCCGCGACGTTGTCCGCAAACACACGGAGGACTCCCTGCGTAATCTCGGCGTCGAGGCGGTGGACCTGACGCAGCTGCACTGCGTGCCGCCCGACGTGCTGATGCGCGGCGAGCTGTTCGGCTGGCTCGAGGAGCTGAAGCGCGAGGGCAAGATCCGATCCTACGGCGCCAGCGTCGAATCCATGGACGAGGCCCGCTGGTGTTGCGCGCAGCCGGGCTGTGCCTCGCTCCAGATCATCTTCAGCATCTTCCGGCAGAAACCGATTCACACGCTGTTCGACACGGCCCGGGCGCAGGGAGTGGCGATCATCGTGCGCCTGCCGCTCGCCAGCGGCCTGCTCAGCGGGCGCATGACCCAGGCCACGACCTTTCCGGCCGACGATCACCGCAACTTCAACCGCGACGGCGCGGCCTTCAACGTCGGTGAGACTTTCGCCGGCCTGCC
The DNA here is from genome assembly GCA_030916665.1 of Verrucomicrobiota bacterium. Taxonomy (GTDB): domain Bacteria; phylum Verrucomicrobiota; class Verrucomicrobiia; order Opitutales; family Opitutaceae; genus Lacunisphaera. Next base: position 23,580 of record JAUPWC010000099.1, on the reverse strand, counting down.
TTTTGCCAAGGGCGTGGAACTGGCCGACGCGCTCAGGGCCCAGGTGCCCGCCGGCCTGACCATGGCCGAGCTGGCGCTGCGCTGGTGCCTCGATTTCGAGGCGGTCAGCGTGATCATCCCCGGGGCGAAGAACCCCGAGCAGGCCCGCGCCAACGCCCGCGCCGGCGCCCTCGCGCCGCTCGGCGCCACGAAGCACGTCCACCTCGCCGCCTTCTACGAACGTCACGTCGCGGCCCACATCCGGGGACCTTATTGAGGGAAGTAGCAAGTAGCAGGTAACAAGTATCAAGAGGGAGCGGCTCGGGTCTTCTTACTTGATCCTTGGACCTTGATACTTTCGGCGGAGGCTTGCCTCCGCCGCGACTTGGCACGATAAGAGCTGCCAGCTTTTGCGATGCCCGCATCCCGTCCGCTCATTCCTTCCGGCCTGACCCTCCTCAACTGGTTCCTGCGTGGCTGGACGGCGCTCGTGTTCGTGTTTCTCTACGCGCCGATCGCCGTGCTGGTCGTGTTCTCGTTCAACTCGTCGAGGCTGAACATCGTCTGGGAAAGCTTCACCTTCACTTGGTATGAGCGCCTCGCCGCCAACACCCCGCTCATCCGCGCCGCGAAGAACAGCCTGATCGTCGCGACGGCCACCACGATTCTCTCGGTCGTCATCGGCACGGCGGGCGCGTGGTTGCTGCACCGCTACCGTTTCCGTTTTTCGCGGGCGATCCAGACGCTCGTGGCCATCCCGATGGTCATGCCCGAGATCCTGCTCGGCATCAGCCTGCTGATCATGTTCGTGACCATCGGGCTGAATCTCGGCTTCGCCTCGGTCATCATCGGGCACGTGACCTTTAGCTTCCCGTTCGTGCTGGTGGCCGTGCAGGCACGCTTGCAGGGCCTGGACTCCTCCCTGGAGGAGGCGGCCCTCGACCTCGGGGCGACGCCGCTCAAGGCCTTCTGGCTGGTCATCGTGCCCAGCCTGCGCCCGGCGATCATGGCGGGCGGGCTCATGGCCTTCACGCTCTCGATGGACGAGCTGATCGTGACCGTCTTCGTCAAGTCCGCCGCCTCGGCCACGCTGCCGGTCAAGGTCTTCGACATGGCGCGCGTCGGTCTCAACCCCATGCTCAACGCCCTCTCGGCCATCTTCATCGTCGCCACGGTCGCCTTCGTGCTCTTTTCGGAATACCTCAAGAAACTCAGCCGGTGAGGCAGAGACCTGAAACCTGAAACTTGAGACCTGAAAATGAATCTCTTGCCCCATTCCATTCAAACCCACTTTCGATCATGCCTCCTTCGTTGATCGGTTTGTTTTCAGGTTTCAGGTCTCAAGTTTCAGGTTTAACCCTCGTCCCCCCTCAACCCATCCACCCCAACCCATGAAATCACTCAAGCAGCTCCTCCTCGCGCTGGCCGTCCTCGCCGGCTCGCTCGGCCTGAACGCGGCCGAACTCAACCTCTTCGGCTGGTCCGAATACGTCCCGCAGGACGTGCTCGACGGCTTCACCAAGGAGACCGGCATCAAGGTCAACTTCGAGACCTACGCCTCCAACGAGGAGCTGCTCTCCAAGCTCGTGGCCGGCGGCGGCAACTACGACCTCATCCAGCCCTCGGAATACGCCGCCGAGCTGATGATCCGCCGCAAGATGCTCGCTCCCCTCGACAAGGCGCAGATCCCGAATCTCAAAAACGTCGCCCCGGAGTTCAAGGGCCTCGCCCACGACCCCAAGGACGAGTTCACCGTGCCCTACATGTCCGGGACCGTCGGCATCGTGGTCAACACCGACAAGGTCAAGGACTCCATCCGCGGCTACAAGGATGTGTTCCAGGCGAAGTTCAAGGACCGCCTCGTCGTGCTCGACGACAACCGCGAGATCGTCACCTGGGCGCTCTACACCGCCGGCCTGCCCGCCAACGAGATCAACGCCGCCAGCCTCGCCAAGGTCCGCCCGATCATCGCCCAGTGGGTCAAACTCGTGAAGGTCTTCGACTCCGGCAGCCCCAAGACCGCGCTGATCAACGGCGATGTGGACATCGGCATCGTCTGGAGCGGCGAGGCCGCGCTCCTCTGGAACGAGGACAAGAAGTTCAAATACGTGCTGCCCGCCGAGGGCGCGCACCGCTTCATCGACATCTTCTGCATCCCGGCCGACGCGCCGCACAAGAAGGAGGCCCACGCCTTCATCAACTACATCCTCCGGCCCGACGTTTCGAAGATCATCTCCCGCGACTTCCCCTACACGAACCCCAACGTCGAGGCCCGCAAGATCCTCTCGCCCGAGGAACTCGCCAACCCCGCCAGCTATCCCGCCGGCCCGGCCAAGCTCGAGACCTTCCGCGACATCGGCAAGGCCGCCGCCGACATCGACGAGCTGATGACCGACATCAAGAGCGCGCTGTGAGCCCGCTTCGCCCCCGAAGCGTGTCATTCTGAGTGAAACGAAGAATCCAAGTGAAGTTCCGCAGGGATGCATGACCTTGGATCCATCGCTGCGCTCAGGATGACGGTTTCAGGCGTTTTTTGACTGACCCATGCTCGCCGGCACCGCCCCCGCCGTTCCCGTCTCCGACCACAACCGTCCCGGTTGGAAGGCGTGGGCGCTGCTCGCGCCGATGGTGCTGTGGCTGATTCTGTTCGTCGTCGTGCCGGGGCTGATCCTGCTGGTTTACAGCTTCTGCGAACGCGACGAGATCGGAGGGGTGATGTTCACCTTCACGTGGGAAAACTACGCACGCGTCTTCGATCCCGTCTATCTCCGCATCTTCGGCCGCTCGGTTTGGTATGCGGCGCTGACCACCGCCATCTGTGCGGTCGTCGGCTACCCCGTGGCCTACTACATCGCCCGGGTGCCGGAGACGCTGCGCAACAAGCTCCTCTTGCTGGTGATGGTGCCGTTCTGGACGAGCTTCCTCATCCGCACCTTCGCGTGGATCACCATCCTCAAGCAGGAAGGCCTGCTCAACAGCCTCGTGAAGGCGATGGGTGCGGGCATCGGCCCCTTCGACCTGCTCTACACGCCGACCGCCGTCGTCATCGGCTTGGTCTATGCCTACCTGCCGTTCATGATCCTGCCGATCTACGGCAGCGCTGAGAAACTCGACAACTCGCTCATCGAGGCCGCCTACGATCTCGGCGCCAGCCCGGTGCGCGCGTTCTCCTCGGTGATCGTGCCGCTCACGATGCCCGGCATCGCGGCGGGCACGCTGCTCGTGTTCGTGCCGGCCATCGGCATGTTCGCGATCACCGACTTGATGGGCGGAGCCAAGGTGCCCATGATCGGCAACGTGATCCAGAACCAGTTCCTGCTCGCCCGCAACTGGCCCTTCGGGGCCGCGCTCGGAGTCGTTTTCATGCTCATGTTCGTTGTCACCTACGTCATCCTTCAACGCCGCGCGTCGCGGTCCGCCTGATCATGGCCGACACCGACCGGCCCATGATCGAGCTCCGCGGCGTCACCAAGCGCTTCGGCGGCTTCACCGCGGTCAACCGCGTCAGCCTCACCGTCAAGGCCGGCGAGTTTCTCACCCTGCTCGGGCCCTCCGGGTGCGGCAAGACCACGCTCCTGCGCCTGCTCGCGGGCTTCGAGATGCCCGACGAGGGCATGGTGCTCCTCGACGGCGAGGATGTCTCCCACGTGCCGCCCTACCGGCGCAGTGTGAACCAGGTTTTCCAGAGCTACGCCCTGTTCCCGCACCTGACCGTGCGGGAGAACGTCGGTTTCGGCCTCCGTATGCAGCAGGTGCCCGTGGCCGAGGCCTCCGACCGCATCGTCGCGGCGCTGCGCATGGTCTCGCTGGTCGAGCAGGCCGACAAGTATCCGCACCAGATGTCCGGTGGCCAGCGCCAGCGCGTGGCCCTCGCCCGCGCCATCGTGCCGCGCCCCAAGGTCCTGCTGCTCGACGAACCGCTCTCCGCCCTCGACGCCAAGCTCCGCCACGGCATGCAGCTCGAGCTGAAGCGTCTCCAGCGCAAGCTCGGCATGACCTTTGTGTTCGTGACCCACGACCAGGAGGAGGCGCTCACGATGTCTGACCGCATCGCCGTCATCAACAAGGGCCGCATCGAGCAGCTGGGCAACGCCAGCGAGATCTACCACCGCCCGCGCACGGCCTTCACCGCCGACTTCATCGGCCAGGCCAACCTGCTCGAATCTTCCGTGGTCGGCCGCAACGGCACCACCGCCCGGGTCCGCCTTGAAACCGGCCTTGAGCTCGTCATCGCCCGCGCGGAACTGCCCGACGCCGCCAGCAAGGCCCTCGTCTCCATTCGCCCCGAAAAAATCCACATCAGCCGGGCGCCCGTCACGGCGGAGAATGTCTTCCAGGCCCGCATCGAGGAGGAGATCTTCCAGGGCGCTACCGACTCCCTGCAGCTCGTTACCGACCAGGGCACGCGCCTGCACGCCCTCGTGGCCAACGAGAGCGCCACCCAGGAAGCCTTCCACGAGGGCGACACGGTCTATTGCAGCCTGCACCTCGACGACCTGGTGATCGTGCAGGCGGAGTGAGGCGGGAGGCGGTTGGCTAGCCTGACATGTCCTGAAGCCGCGGTGGCGCCGCACGGACCTATAATTTGAAGGTCGGGGCTGCGCCCTCTCGGTCGCGGCCGCATGATGAACGACCGCGCTTCGCGTGGGAATGGCCGCCCCGATCAGCTGGCCGAGGTAGGGGCCAGGCTCCGATGAGTCTGCGGAGAATGGGGCTGGTCGCGAAAAGTTGAATGCGTCGTGGCCGGCAGCTCGCTGGTGACCGCCTGGGAGCGATTTTTGCTGCCGACGAGCGTCAGCAGGTTGGCGGCGGCGCTTTCCAGCGAATGGGCCTGGCGGTTGAGTTCGGCGGCCGCACTGGCGCTTTCCTCCGCCGTGGCCGCATTGTTTTGGGTGACCTTGTCCATGGCGGATACGGCCGTGTTGACCTGGCTGATACCGGTGGATTGTTCGTTCGAGGCTTGGGCGATTTCAGCGATGAGGGTGTCCACCTCGCGGGCGCCCGCGGCGATCTCGTTGAGGGCTTCGGCCACTTGGCCGGTGATATGGGCCCCATGTTCACTCTTGGCGACGGAATCCTCGATCTTGCCCGCGGTTTCCCTGGCTGATTGGGCGGCGCGTTGGGCGAGATTGCGCACTTCCTCGGCGACCACGGCAAAGCCCATGCCGGCTTCCCCGGCCCGAGCGGCCTCGACCGCGGCATTGAGGGCCAGAATGTTGGTTTGGAAAGCGATCTCATCAATCGTTTTGATGATCTTGGAAATATCGTGGGATGAGGACTTGATGTCGTTCATGGCCTGAAGCATCTGTCCCATTTTATCACGGCCGGAATCGGCCGCGTTGCGGGTCTGGCTGGCGAGAACCTTGGCCCGGGAGGAATTGTCCGCATTGCGCTTCGTCATGGACGAAAGTTCCTCCAGGGAGGCGCTCGATTCTTCCAGCGCCGCCGCCTGTTGGCTCGCCCCATCGGCGAGGCTCTGGCCGGACGTGGTCAGCTGAGATGAAGCGCCCAGCACCTCGCGGGCACCCGCGGCAATCGTGCCCGCACTCTGGGCGATCCCCCGGTTCAGGGCGCGGAGACTGAGGGCAATCCAGCCGGCCATGGCGACGCCAATCAAGCCACTGGCGAAACCGAGCCACAGGCTGGCCTTTCGGCCACCGGCGAGACGGTCCATCGTTGCGGCCTGTGCCAAGTCTATGTCCTTGGCGCTGGCTGTCGCAATGTCTCCCACGAGCTTTTCCACCTGATCACCGAGTTGGAGCAGTTCGCCGGCCGTGCGGCGGGTCTGTTGGTCGGTGTCCACGAGTTCGCGCATCGCGGTCTGATATTTGGTCCAGCGGGCGGCGATATCCTTCTGGAGATCAGCCGGCAGGGAAAACAGCTGCATTTGCTCGTCAAATTCCTTCACCCGCTTGTCGATTTCCGCGAGGTATTTCGGGTCCCCGCGCAGCAGGTAATCCTTCTCGTGCCGGCGCACCATCAGCAGGATCACGCTGAGCTCCGCCAATCCCTGGTCTTTGACCTTCGCTTCCACCTCGTGAACGGATTTGCGCAATTCACCCTCGAGTCCGGCTTCGGGCGTCAGCCCCCGCCGGATCATCAACTGCCGGTAGTTGGCAAACGCGGCCAGATAGCGATCCATCGCGACCATGACCTCTCCCGCCAGTTGGCGATGCTGCTCGGCCGTGGTGACGGATTGCACGGACTGCATGTGGACCTTGACGGCATCCGTCTGATCCTGCAGCTGCTTGATCCAGGCTTCGTCGCGGGTGCTGGCAAAGCGCTGCTCGAAAATTCGCGTCATTGAGATCGCCTCATCTGCTGACTTGGCGGCCTCGAATTCCGCCAGGTGCACATGGACCAAGCGGCTGCTTACCTGCTCGGCCTCGCGGGATTTCAGGATTCCCTGGTAGGAGGTGAGTCCCCCGAGGATCAGCACGGAGCCGAAGCCGGCCCAGATTTTCTGATTAATGTTCATGGCGAGGAGGGGGGTGTTGGTGCACGACCGGACTCAATTGAGTGCAATCAGGCCGTGCTCGGCGACGATGGCCTGCCCCTTGGGTCCCAGCACGAAATCAATAAACGACTGCACTTCAGGCGTAGCCGGGCCCTTCGTTGCCAGAGTGGGTGTGCGGGCGATCGGGTAACTGCCGTCCTTGAGGGTGGCGGCGGTGGGTTTGATTCCGGCGATCGCGAGCACGCGAACCTTCGTTTCATCGACCTCGCCAACGGAGGTATAGGCGATGGCGGTGGCTATCTTCTGGACCGAACTGATGATGACTCCGTCGTGCTTGACGGCGGCCTTGGGTGAAAAGGTCTCCTTGCCCAGCACGAGCTCCTGGAAAACTTCGCGCGTGCCGGAGTCGGCGTTGCGGTTGAATGCCACGATCGGCCGATTGTCGGGCCAGGTGCCGTTCTGGCCGGTGAAAATATCCTTCAGGCCGCCGAGGTCGAGCGTGGCCACAGGATTGTCGGGATGCACGATGACGGCGACGCCGTCTTTGGCGTAAGGATAGGCGATCAGGCCGGCCACCTTTTCGGAGTCCTTTAAGTGCCGGGAGAGAAAGGCCAGTGAAGCTTCACCAGCGAGTGCGGCTTTGACGCCGGCTCCTGAGCCGCCGCCTTCCAGCACGATCACTTGGCCTGTTTCCTTGGTGTAGGCGGCGGAGAGTGCTTTCAGCACGTGGAGAGTGGAATCAGAGCCGCGGGCCTTGATTTCACCATGGACGAGCACCGAGGCCGTCAGGGCTGTAATAACTGCGAGGAGGGTGGAGGGGAGTTTCATCGATGTATTGGCGTTTGCGTGGGGACATATTGATTTCGTGCGCCAGAGGGCCCTTGGCGTAATGCGTTATCGGCTCCTTGCCGAAAGACTTTACCCAATTGTGACCTCAGAAGGACTCTGGAGCAGCCTTCGTGTTGGTCCCGCTTCCGGTGAAACATACTCTTGCTGGAGATTTGCGATTGCCTCACCGTTCGGCGTGATCGCCGCTGTCCAGTTTCGGAACTTCAAGGCCCTGCGGTCCACCGGGGTGAAGCTGGCACCGTTCAACCTCGTGCTCGGGCCCAACGGCAGCGGCAAGACGAGTCTCATCCAGGCGCTGCTGCGGCTGCGCGCGCTGGCGGGGCTGGCGCCGGCCAACGAGCCGCCGGCGACCGACGGCGGACCGCGCATCGATTTCGCCTTCACGGCTCCGTATCAGGACATCGGCGTGTCGCTGGGCTGCCATGCCGACGAACTGGTCTGCAACGTTCTCTCCGTCAGCCGGCCTCCCGGACCGGAAGGGGAGGCGCTCTGGGAGAAACTGCGGGCCAAGCTCCGCACCATCCGTGCCTACCTGTTCGACCACTACGCCATGGCGGTGCCGGCAAAACCGGCCGACAGCGCCGAACTGGCCTCGAACGGCGGCAACCTCGCCGCGGTGCTGGCCGTCTGGCGGGAGAAGCACCCCGACGCCTATGCCGCGCTGCAGGCGGAGTTTCTCCGCTTGATGCCGGAGTTCGGGGCGCTGGAGGTCCGGGCGGGCGCCGGTGGCACGGTCGAGCTGGGCACGCGCCTCAAGGCCAACGGCCACAATTTCATCACCGCCGACAGCCTCTCGCAGGGCACACTCTACCAGATCGCGCTGTTGGTGCTCGCATTCACGCCGGCGCCTCCGGCGGTGGTCTGCATCGAGGAGGCCGACCGCGGCATGCATCCGCGTTCCCTGCGCGAAGTCCGTGACACGCTTTACCGGCTCAGCTATCCGCAGGATCTCGGCATGCAACGCGCGCCCGTGCAGGTGATCACCACCACGCATTCGCCCTACCTGCTCGACCAGTTCCGGGAGCAGCCGCAGGAAGTAATCCTCGCCAGCAAGCAGGGCCAGGCCGCGACCTTCGAGCGTTTGTCGGACCGGACGGACATCCTGGAACTCATGAAGGAGGCGCACCTCGGCGACCTCTGGTATTCTGGAATCCTCGGAGGGATTCCGGGAGAAACCTGAGGATCTGAAACCTGAATCCTGAAGATTGATGACTCTTAGTCCTCACACCCTCGCCCCCTCCGGCCCTCATACCCTCCGGCGTCTGCGCAGCCCATGAAGCTCGCCATCCTCAGCGAATCACCCGCCGACGAGGCCGCTCTGCAGGTGCTGGTCGGTTACGTGCTGGGCCGGCCGTTCACGACCGTGCAGGCGTCGCTGCGGGCGCGCGGCTGGCCGTCGGTCGAGCAGGTGCTGCCGCCGATCGTGCGGCACCTGCATTTCAACACGGATGCCGACGGTCTCGTCGTGGTCGTCGATTCCGACGACTCCGTGGTCCACACGTCCGAGCACGAGGCCCCCGGCTATCACCACGCCCTTTGCCGGATCTGCCGGCTGCGCTCGGTCTTCCGGCGGGCGACGAAAAACCTGCCGCCGGCCCGTGGTCGCGAGCGCGTGCTGCGCGCCGTGGGCCTGTGCGTGCCGGCCATCGAGGCGTGGCTGCTCTGTGGTCACGACACCTCCGTGACCGAACAGGCCTGGCTCGACGGGCAAATTTCCGGCCGCCAGCCCTACACCCGTCGTGAGCTCAAGTGGCGCGTCTATGGCACGGAGCGCCCGTCGCTCCAGCACGAGACACAGCGCGCCTTGCAGGAAGTGTCACGTCACCACGGCGACGTGCGCCGGCTTGAAAACGATTTCCCCAACGGGTTCGGCGCCCTGGCCCGCGACCTGCGCGCCTGGCAGCTGCCGGGCAGGGCGGGTTAGGCGGAGCGATGTCGGCAATGGTGGGCAGCGCGCTTGCGCGCGCCTTTCAGAGCGCCCGCAAGCGGGCTGCCCACCAGAAAACTGCGTTGCTGAGTCTGGAGCCGTTTCGACAAAAATGTAGCCGCGCTTGAGCCGAAGGCGAAAGCGTGGTCAGGGAACGGCCACGTTGTTGCTGCGCTCCAACGCGGCTACGGTTCAGCTTAACCCGCTCTGGACCACTGCCGCTCGCGAGCCGGCCGGCTGTGCAAAAGCGCAGGCCGCCGGACTCAAAACCCGCGCGGCGATCTCGCGGGCGGCCGAAGGCCGGGCCAGACGTTCGAGGTTCGCGCGCCAGCGGCGCCAGAGGGTGGCGTCATCGGCGAAGGCGCGTTGCAACGTGGTGACGATCTCCTCGGGCGTGGTGGCCAGCGCCCCGGCCTCGTGGCGGCGCAACAGCTCGTAATTGCCCTCCTCCTGACCGGGCACGATCTGGCTGATGAGCATCGGGCAGAGCGCGTTGATGGACTCCTGGGTCGTGGCGCCGCCGGCCTTGCTGATGACCACATGGTGCGTCATGAGCAGTTGGGGGATGCGATCAGTCCAGCCCAGCACCTCGGCCTGGGCGGGAGCGCCTGCCGCGAGTAACTGCAGTTCGTTGCGAAACGCCTCGTCGCGACCGGCCGTGATCGTCAGTCGCCAGCCCGGCTGCTTCAGCAGTTCGCGCACAATCCGCAACGCCGGCCCCCGGGCCGAATTGATCATGAACAGAATGCGCGGAGCGCTCCCCGGAGAAGGAGGAACGAGGTGGGCCGGCCGGTCGGCGAAGGCGAGGGCGACGGGAAAGCCGCTGACATGGACGCGGTCGGCGGGGACGGCCTGCTGCCTGAGGTAGGCCGCCGAGTCGTGGTCGGTCACAAACCAGGCGGCCGCGGGCGTGCGATACCAGAGCGAGTTGATCGTGATCGCGTCGGTGATGACGGTGTAGTGCGGACAGAATTTCATGCCGTCGGCGCGCAGGCGGTTGAGCAGCCAGCCGTAAACGGGATAGGTGGACACAAGCGCGGTCGGATTTTTCGCCCGAATGATTTCAGCGAGCAGCCGTCGGTGGCTGGCGAGGGTGCGGAACATGGCCGGGGCGCGCGGCGAGCGATCGAGCCAGCGGTAGAGGGTGCTCCACACGGTCGGGGCCGTGTTGATGAGCTTCAGGTAACCGCGACGGCTGATTTCGTTGAGGCGTGGCGCGCGCAGGGCGAAGAGATCGACGAGTTCCGCCGAAACGTCGGGATACTCGTTGAAGGCGGCCTGCAGGGCGCGGGCGGCACTGTTGTGGCCCTCGCCGTAGCCCGCGGTGAGAATGAGGACTTTTTTCATGGCGGCTATTCTCGGTAGCGGCGCTCTATGGGCGCCGGGCTGGGAGAACGGCGGTCATAGACCGCCGCTACAATAGGAGGGCTCATCGGGCCGTGGCCATGATCGCCGCCTGCACCGCGCCCGGAAAAGCCAGCGTTTCATCCGCGCTGTCGTCGGTCGGCTCGTCCTTGGCCATGGGGAACTGCTGGGTGAAATCCTTGAACGTAATCAGCTCGAACCGGCCGTCGTGGTGTTCGACGATGGCGGTGAGCGATTCGACCCAGTCGCCGGAGTTGAGGTAGTGGACGCCGTTAATCTGCTTGTAGGCGGCGGTGTGGATGTGGCCGCAGATGACGCCCGTGCAGCCGCGCTCCTTGGCGAGGGCGGCGACCTGCTCCTCGAACTTGCCGACGAAGCTCACGGCCTGCTTCACGCGCGCCTTGATGGCGGCGCTGAGGGAGAAGTATTCCTTGCCGCGGAGCCGGCGGAACCAGTTGTAGGTGCGGTTGAGCCGCAGGAGAAGCGCATAGCCTATGTCGCCGAGGTGGGCGAGGAACACCATGTTCTTCACCACGCCGTCAAACACGTCGCCATGCAGCACGAGGTAGCGGCCCGAGGCGGATTCCAGAACGTAGTCCTCCGTCAGGCAGAGCCGGTCAAACTGCATGGGCAGCAGACGGGCGAGGAAGTCGTCGTGGTTGCCGCGCAGGTAAACGACATCGGTGTCCTTCTTCTGCACCAGCGTGAGCACGCGGCGGATGAACCGCGTGTGGGACTTGGTCCAGCGACCGTCGCGGCGCAGGCGCCAGCCGTCGATGATGTCGCCGTTGAGCAGCAGCCGCTCGCACCGCACGTGTTTCAGGAAGTGCGTGACCTCGTCGGCCTTGGAGTGCGGCGTGCCGAGGTGGACATCCGAGAGGATGACGGTGCGGACGTTGAGGGTCGGTTTCATCTGCGGGTGGTGAGGCAAGTTTGATTTGTCATTCTGAGCGCAGCGAAGAATCCAGAGCGACGGGTGGTGCGGACGTTTTGCGGGATCCTTCGCTTTGCTCAGGATGACTGGATCGGTCGGCTTGAGCAGTCGCGTGAAATTCCCGGGCTGCCTCCTGCAGGTCGGCGAGGAAACGGTCGATGATGGCGTCCCAGGACAGGCTGCGTGCGGTGAGGGCGCCCTGGGTGGCGAGACGCCCGCGCAGGGCGGGATCGCGCGCGAGCCGCACGGCGTTGGCGAGGAAGGCGGCCTCGTCGCCCACCGGTGCGGTCAGGCCGTTCTCCCCGTGGCGGATGAACTCGTGCGCGGCGGCGTAGTCGAAGGCCGCCACGGCGAGGCCGCTGCCCAGCGCCTCGGTGACCACGTTGCCAAACGTCTCGGTGTTGCTCGTGTGGAGGTAGATGTCGCCCGAGGCGTAGTGGCGCGCGAGATTGGCGCCGGTGTAGAAACCGGTGAACATCACGTCGGGCCGTTGACGTTGGTAGGCGGCCAGCAGCGGACCGTCGCCCACGAGCACGAGGCGGGCGCGCGGCTGGACCGCCTTGATGGCATCGAAGGCGCGGAAGAGCAGGGGATAGTTCTTCTCCGCGGCGATGCGGCCGACGTGGAGCACGACCGGGTCGTCCGGTCCCACGCCCCACGAGGCGCGCAGCGAGGCGTCGCGCCGGCCGGGATTGAACAGCGTGGAATCCACCCCGCGGGAAAGCAGGCGGAGGTTCTGGTAGCCCTCGGTCTCCAGCCGCGCCAGCAGGTCACGCGTCGGCGCGAAGGTGCGGAGCGTGCGGTTGTGGACGTGGCGCAGCCAGGCGGCCACGACGGGCTTCATCCAGCCGATGCGGTAGTCGCGCGTGTATTGGTCGAAGTTGGTGTGGAAGCTCGAGGTGACGGGAATGCCGAGCCGCCGCGCCGTCGTGATGGCCGAGGCGCCGAGCGGACCCTCGGTGGCGACGTGGACGAGGTCGGGCCGGTTGAGGGTCCATTGCTGGCGGAGCCGCTGGCCGGCGGGCAGACCGAGACGGAGCTGCGGGTAACCCGGGATCGGCACCCCGGGTAGGCGGACCTGCCGGCACGCGAGGCGCTGCGTTACACTGAAGCGGGGAGATTCGTGCCGTTGCCGCGGCCGGATGATCGTGATCCGGTGGCCGCGTGCGGCGAGGCCGTCCACAAGGCGGCCGAGCGTCATGGCGACGACGTTGATTTCGGGAGCGTTAGTTTCGGTTTCGAGGACAAGGTTCAAGGAGGGGGGCCCGGTCGGCGGCGACCGGCCGGCCGTCGAGCCTCTGCATCATGGACTTGCCATGTGAAGAACCGGTGCCGGCCGGGTGACGATCCGGTTAAACCCAGGGTAGAAAGATCCGGCGGGAAAATTGGCCAAATAGTTATTGCCGCGCCCGCTCCAGAGTTTCTAACGTCCCCCTTTTAGTCTGATGCAATCCCACGGACCCAAGCGCATCTACACTCCACAATCACTGGATTTCTGGTTCGACCGTATGGAAGTGGAGTGGGAGGAGCAGTTTGACGTCACCCATGTCGAGCGGGGTCACGCGATGTATCGGGACAGCGAAATCCGCGAGGTGGAACTGGGGGCCAAAGATGCGATCATCCACCGCCGCGTGGACAAGAAGGAGGAATACGCGGTGATCGAGTGGGATGGCGACGCCATCAAGGTGCGTTCCTCCTCGACCGACGAGGTGCTGGCCAACGCCATCGCCGTGGCGGGTTTGCACGAGATCGAGGAACTGCTGGTGGACGAGATGCCCTCGCTCCTGCCCGGGGTCCCGCCCAAGGTGAAGGGCGCCAACGGCCAGAACGGCCACGCGACTGCCAACGGTGCGAACGGCCACGCCGCGGCCGCCAACGGCAACGGCGCCAAGGCCGACCCCAACCAGCCCGCCCGCGACCTGCTGCTGAGTTTCACGGCCAATGCCGATGGCGTCGTCTTTCTCGCCTATTGGAAGAGCGGCAAGAACCGCATCCCCGCGCTGGGCAACACCACGCACCACCCGAGCCCCGCGGAGCGCGCCAAGCTCATCGCCCTGGCCACCTACGCGCGCAAGGCCCACTTCCGCTACAACCAGACGACCCATGCCTACGCGCTCGACGCGCTGGCCGACATCCCGGGTTTCCTGCGCGACCTGCTGCCGCATTGGAAAAAGCAGTTCGCCATCGAGATCGACGCCAAGGTCGAGAGCATCAAGCAGGGCGCACGCACCATCGAGATCGAGGCCGTCGCCGACAAGCGGGCCGGCTCCGCGGGCGGGCTGAATCTCCGCTGGATTTTCCGCGCCGGCGAAAAACTCCTCACCGAGGAGCAGGCCGCCGCGCTCCTCAAGCACGGCCGCACGCCCATGCTCCTGCCCGACCTCGGGATCGTCACCATCGCGCCCGAAAAGTGGGAGAGCTTCCAGCACTGGAAACGCAGCCTCGAGGAAACGCAGTCCGGCGGCGAGGTGCCGCCCTACCTGATTTTTTCCCTCTTCAACGACCAGCGCATCAGGGTCACCCTCGGGCCCGAGATCGAGGCTTGGCGCCAGAAGGTGCTCACCGCGCCGGCCACGCCGCCCGAACTCCCCGACTACCTGCGCAACTACCAGCGCCGCGGCGTCGAGTGGATGCACCACCTGTGCGAGACCGGCTGCCACGGCCTGTTGGCGGACGAAATGGGCCTCGGCAAAACCGCCCAGGTCATCGCCCTGCTGCGCACCCGCCCGATGGGCCGCAACCGCCACATCGTCGTCTGCCCGGCGAGCGTCGTGCCGGTCTGGCGCGAGGAGATCGCCCGCTTCTATCCCGACGCCGTCGTGGAGACGCTGAAGTCGGGCCACGACTTCAAGCACCACAAGTCCTACTGCATCTGGCTCGCGAGCTACACCCAGCTGCGCAAGCACCGTGCGCTGCTCGACACGACCGACTTCGGCTACGCCATCCTCGACGAGGGCCAGTTCATCAAGAACCCCGACGCCAAGGTCACGCAGGCCTGCTTCGCGCTGCGCGCCGAACACCGGCTGGTCATGACCGGCACGCCGCTGGAAAACCGCCAGCTCGATCTCTGGTCCATCTTCCGTTACCTGCTGCCCGGCCTGCTGGGCTCGCGTTCGGCCTTCGAGGCGGCGCTGATCCAGGACCGCGAGGGCACGATGCGCCGCCTGCGCCAGCAGGTCGCGCCGTTCATCCTGCGCCGCACCAAGACCGAGGTCGCGACCGAGCTGCCGCCCAAGGTCGAGATGGACCTGCTCTGCCCGCTCACCGAGGTCCAGCGCGCCGAGTATGGCCGCATCTGCTCCGAGGGCCTGGCCCGTCTCGGCGAGGACATTGGCCTCGCGCTGCGGGAGAAGTCCTTCGGCTTCCTCGCGCTGCTCACCCGCCTCCGGCAGGTCTGCTGCGACCCTGACCTGCTGCCATGGCTGCACTCGCCGCTCTCCGACAGCGGCAAGCTCCAGCTGCTCGTCGAGAAACTCCAGGAAGTCGTCGGCAGCGGCCACAAGGTCGTCATCTTCTCCCAGTTCGTGACTCTGCTGGATCGCGTGCGCGAGGCGCTCCAGTTGCACTACCCGGAGCTTCCCCGCTACGAGATCACCGGCATGACGGTGGACCGACAGAAGCCCGTGAAGGATTTCCAGTCGGCGCAGGGTGCGGCCGCGATGCTGGTGAGCCTCAAGGCCGCCGGCACCGGCATCACGCTCCACGCGGCGGACTACGTGTTCCTGCTCGACCCGTGGTGGAATCCCGCCGTGGAGGACCAGGCCATCGATCGCGTGCACCGCATCGGCCAGACCAACACCGTTTTCGTCTATCGCATGGTCACCGCCGGCACGATCGAGGAGCGCATCCAGGCGCTGAAGTCGGAGAAGCGCCAGCTCTTCAACCAGGTCGTCGGCGGTCACAGCGGCGACTTCGAGTGGACGAAGCACTTCAAGTCGCTGCACAGCCTGATCGAGCTCGGCGCCGCCGAGGCGGGCGAGACCGAGACCTACGGCCCCGCGGCCCCGGTGGCTGCCGGCGAGCCCGCGCCCGCGGCCCCCGCAACGGGTCCGCAGGGTTGATTGTAGCGGCGGTCTGTGACCGTCGTCGGCGCTCATGGAGCGCCGCTAAAGGGGGGATTCAGGGAACAAACCCTTGCAGGCTTTACCTCCGCGCTTAGGATTTTGCCCGCGTGAAGCAAGTCGTGCCGCAAATCTACCGCCGGTTGCTGCGTCTCCTGCGCTGGCGGCTGTGGGTCGTGGAGAAGCTGCGGCCCTCCCCGTGGCAGGAGATGCTGGGCTTTGCGGCGGTGGCGGGCGTGCTGGGCGCGCTGGCGGCGCAGCTGTTCCGCCACGGCATCGAATTCATCCACCTGATGCTCACCGGCACCGACAATGCGATGGTGGAATCCTTCGAGGGCCTCGTCTGGTGGCAGCGGCTGGCCGTGCCTACCGTCGGCGGGGTCGTGGCCGGGCTGGTGCTGCTCTTCGGCAAACGGCTGCACAAGGGGCAGAGTTCGACCGACTACATGGAGGCGATCCTCATCGGCAGCGGTGAAATCCCCGTGCGCGCCAGCCTCGTGAAGAGCACGGCGGCGATGTTTTCCATCGGCTCGGGCGGTTCGATCGGACGCGAGGGCCCGATGGTGCAGCTCGCGGCCGTGGCGGCTTCGCTGTTCGGCCGGTGGCGGAAGCTGTCGGCGCCGCAGCTCCGCCTCCTCGTGGCCTGTGGCGGCGCCTCCGGCATTGCGTCGGCCTACAACGCCCCGATCGCGGGCTCGTTCTTCGTGGCGGAGATCATCCTCGGCACGATCGCGATGGAGAGCCTCGGGCCGCTGGCGGTGTCGGCCGTGGCCGCCACGCTGACCGTGCGCACGCTCTCCGATGCACACACGCTCTACACGGTGCCGGCGTTCACGCTGCATTCGCTCTGGGAGATCGGGCCGTTCCTGGTGCTGGGCGCACTGGCCGGGCTGCTGGCGCCGTGGTTCCTGCGCTCGTTGCGCGCGGCGGAGCGGCTGTTCACCGCCACCAATCTCCCCGTGCCGCTGCGCCTGGGTCTGGGCGGCCTTGTCGTGGGCGGCCTGGCCGTGTGGGTGCCCGAGGTCTGCGGCAACGGCTATAGCGTGGTGCTGGCCATCCTGAACGGCGAACTGCTCTGGCAGGCGCTGATCATGATCCTCGTGTGCAAGTGGGTGGCCACGGCCGCGTCGTTTGGCTCGGGCGCGCCCGGCGGCGTTTTCACGCCGACGCTCCTGGTCGGCGCGACGCTCGGCCACCTGTTCGGTTCCGGGGTCCATCACTTCTGGCCGCAGGGCGCCGCCGATCCGCGGGCCTTCGCGCTCGTGGGCATGGGCGCGCTGCTGGCGGCGGCCAGCCACGCGCCGGTCATGGCGATCATCATGCTCTTCGAGATGACCCTCAGCTACGACATCATCATGCCGCTCATGCTGTGCAGTGTGGTGGCCTACTACACGGCGCGCGGCATCGAGAACAATTCGCTCTACAGCGAGGCGCTCAAAAAGAAGGCCGCCGAGGCTCCGGCGCCCGTGATGCTGCCCGGCACCGTCGCCGAGCTCCAGCGCCGCACGGTCGCCGTCCAGCTCACCGATCATTTCGAGTACATTGCGCGACGGTTTCTGGAGACGCGTTACGAGGAGATCTACGTCACCGGCCCGGAGGGGAAATACGCCGGGGCGATCTCGCTGCACGACATCAAGCCCCACCTGCACGACGAGACGATGGCGACCCTGGTCATCGCCGAGGACCTGAGGCGCGACGACATGCCGACCGTGACACCCGAGGCGACACTGGGCGACGCCCTGCGAGTCTTTGCGCAGCATTCCGGCCAGACTTTGCCCGTGGTGGACTCCCTGACCGGGCACCTGACGGGCACCCTGGTGAAAAACGATTTGCTGCTCGCGATGCTGGAAGGGAAGGGGGCGGTGAAGCGCGGCGGCACGCTGCCACCCTGGCGCGTGGGGTGAGGGGTGGGGGAGGATGCCTGTGGGCAGCGCGCTTGCGCGCGCTTGGCTTCCGGACGCACGCGCAAGCGCGCTGCCCGCCGATGAAGGGGCAAGCAGGCCGCTAGTTTCCCGCTTCGTCACATTGGCGTCACGAAACCGTAACATATCACCCCTAGGATGGTCCTGCGTTACGGCAAAACCGCCGGGGCGCAGTGTTCACCAAGCATCCATCCATCCGATCATGTTCAACCTTAAGACCAAAGTGACCGCCGTGCTGGCCGCCCTGTTGTGCGCCGGCTCCGCCCTCGCCCAAGACAGCGGCCCGCTCATCGAGCTGCTCATCCGCAAGGGTGTGCTCAACGACCAGGAGGCCGAGGAGCTTCGCGCCGAGCTTGTGAAGGACTTCGCGTCCAACAGCGCCGCGGGCAAGCTGAACCTCTCCTCCTCCCTCACCGAGTTCCGCATCGCCGGCGACATGCGCGTCCGCTACGAGAGCCGTGGCGGCGAACTGGCCACGGGTGGCGACCAGAAGCGTGATCGTTTCCGCTACCGTGTCCGCACCGCCCTGACCGGCAAGGTGCTGCATAATTGGGGCTGGGGCGTCCGCCTCGAGTCCGGCGGCGGCAGCCGCTCGACCAACGTCACGCTCGCCGACGACGGCGGTCCCTACGCCAAGACCAACGACGGTCTCTACATCGGCCAGATTTACGCGACCTGGGCGCCGACCCCGGAGTGGACCTTCACCGCCGGCCGCATGGCCAACCCGCTCGTGACCACCTCGATGGTCTGGGACGGTGACATCAACCCCGAGGGCGTCGCGGAGCAGTTCCGCACCCGCCGCGGCAACAACGAATTCTTCGTCACGCTCGGCCAGTTTGTCTATGGCACCTCGGGCAACCAGGACCCCTTCGCCGCCATCACGTCCGCCAACATCGCCGGCACTGAGGATCTTTTCCTCACGGCCTGGCAGGGCGGCTACAAGCGCTACATCAACGGTCCGACCAACTTCTTCCAGATCGCCCCGGTGTTCTACTACTATGCCGGCGCCGACCAGCGCGCCAACGTCGCCGCCTTCAACGGCGCCATGACCGCCAGCAACGCCGCCCCGGTGAACAACCTCTCGGTGCTCGAGATTCCGATGGAATACAACTGGGTCGCCGCCAACGGCGTGCCGCTCCGCGCCTTCGCCGACTTCGCCATCAACCTCGATGCCGATTCCCGCGCCCGCAAGTTCGGCCGCACCGACCTCGACGGCGAGGACAAGGCCTTCCACATCGGTCTCCAATACGGCAAGGCCTCGCTGCCCGGCGACTGGGATGTCCGCGCGATCTACCAGTCGGTCGGCTCCTTCGCCCTCGACGTGAACCTGGTTGATTCCGACCTCTTCGACAGCCGCACGAACATGGAAGGCTTCATCTTCGGCGCCAACTACGCCCTCGGTGCCGCCACCCAGCTCAGCCTCACCTACGCCAACGCCGAGCGTAAGAACAACAGCGTGATCGCCTCGGGTGCCGGCGACATCGGCAGCAACAACGCGCTGTCCGACTACTGGCTCATCCAGGTCGATCTGAACGTCAAATTCTAACTCTTCACCTCTCCCACTCATGAAAAAATTCGTCCTCTTCCTTGCCGCCGCGCTCCTCGCCGCCGGCTCCGCTTCGGCCCAGAAGCTCGTCATCAAGGGCTCCGACACGCTCGGCGCCAAGATGGTGCCGCAGGTCGCCGAGGCCTTCCGTGCCAAGGTCCCCGGCGTCGTGTTTGAAATCGCCGCCGAAGGTTCCACCACCGGCATCGCCGCCATCACCGACAGCACCGCCGACATCGGCATGTCCTCCCGCCGCGCCCGTCCGACCGAGATGTCGGCCGCGCAGGCCAAGGGCGTTTCGATGAAGCCCATCATCGTCTCCTACGACGGCATGGCCGTCATCGTGAACGAAAACAACCCGGTCACGAAGCTCACGCTCCGTCAGGTGGAGCAGATCTTCGCGGGCGACGTGACCGACTGGAGCGCCGTGGGCGGCAACGCCGGTCCGTTCTCCATCTACACGCGCAACACGTCCTCCGGCACCTACCAGGACTGGAAGGATCTCGCCATGAAGAAGCGCGATTACGCCAGTTCCTCGCAGAAGATGGCCGGCAACGAACAGATCGCCGCCGAGGTGGGCAAAAACCCCAACGGCATCGGCTACGTCGGCGTCGCCTACATCAACGCCCCCGGCGTCAAGGTCGTGCCGATCGTCAACAAGGACGGTCAGCTCGTCACCCCCACCGCCGCCAACGTTCACTCCAAGAGCTATCCCTACGCCCGCCCGAACTTCTTCTACACGAACGGGGAACCGCACGGTCTGGCGGCCCAGTTCATCGACTACATCCTGAGCGCCGACGGCCAGGCCATCGTCGAGAAGTCCGGTTTCATCCCGGTGCCGGTCAAGTCCTGATCCGCGCCTGATCAGTCCTGCTTCGCCGCCCGCGAGTCCTGTTGGAGCGCGGGCGGCCTCTTTTGTCACACAACCGTAACCTGCGCCCGTTGACCGGTCCGCCGGCCGACCCGAGCCTCGCCATGTCCCAGATTACCGGCATGCCCGTTCCGACCGCCCAACCTCCCTCCGTCCGCCCGCCCACCCGCGAAGCCCTGCTGAGCAAGCGCCGCGGCTGGTTCTTCGGGCTCACCGGCGAGCAGGCGGCCAAGCTGCTCTTCCAGGGCAACGCCACGATCTCGATCATCGTGCTGGCGCTGATCACGTTCACGATTTTCAGCGATGCGGTCGGCTTCATTCCGCAGAACCGCGAAAATCTCGAGGTTTACCGCCGCGCCGGCCTCGAACTCGTGGACCTGCTCCGCGGCCAGGTCCAGGACCACAGCGCACTGGCCCGCTACCTGAGCGCCGCCCGCCAGGCCGAATTCGCCCGCCTGACCGCCCAGAGCCATACACCCGCCGATGCGAACGCACGGCTGGAAGCCTATGACGCCTTTGCCGACCGCCACGCCAACTTGATCGGCGATCACGAGACGGTCCTCGGCGAGATGACCGACCTCGTTTCCTCGCTCAAGGAGCGTCATGCCGTCGCCGCCGATCTGCGCGCCGCCCGCCAGAACCTGATCGACGGCATGCGTACCTCCCCGCCGGAGCGCGCCGCCGCACTCAAGGCCGAGGCCGATGCGATGGTGATTGAGACGATCGACTTTGCCAACGAGATCCAGCCGCTGCTCGACATGCGGCCCGCCCTCGGCGAGGCCAATGCCCGGCTGGCCAAAGCGCTCAAGGAGCTCAATGCGGCCATCCCTGCCGTGGACGATCCCGCGCTGCGCCGCAAGCTTGTGCGCTTTCAGGAACTCAACACCCGCTATGTCGGCGAAATCGCCGAGACGGAGCGCCGCATGATGACCTGGGACCAGGCCAAGCCGATCGGGATTTTCGAATCCCTCAGCGCGTTCGCCTTCGGCCGCAAGTGGGTCACGGCCAGCTTCTGGCAGGATTGGTATGGCATCATCCCGCTCTTCGCCGGCTCGCTGCTGATCGCGGCTCTCGCGTTGGTCATCGCCATTCCGCTCGGCGTCGCCGCCGCCATTTACGTCAACCAGGTGGCCACGCCCGTCGAGCAGAAGTTCATCAAGCCCACCATCGAGTTCATCGCCGCGATCCCCAGCGTGGTGCTCGGTTTCTTCGGCATCGCCGTGCTGGGCGAGACGCTCCGCCGGGTGTCGCAGACGCCCTGGCTCGACTGGGTGCCCGGCTTTCCGATGCTGGAGCGGCTCAACTCCACCACCGCGGCCTGCCTGCTCGCGCTCATGGCCGTGCCCACGATTTTCTCGCTGGCTGAAGACGCCATCAACAACGTCCCGCGCTCCTTCAAGGAGGCCTCGCTGGCCCTCGGGGCCACCCGCCTGCAGACGATCATCCGCATCACGATCCCCGCGGCGCTCTCCGGCATCATGGCCGCCATTCTCCTCGGCTTCGGCCGCGTGATCGGCGAGACGATGGTCGTGCTGCTCTGTGCCGGCAACCGCATCGAGATTCCCGACTTCAGCGCCGGCCTGGGCGCGGTCTTCCAGCCGGTGCATACGATGACCGGCATCATCGCCCAGGAAATGGGCGAGGTCGTGCGCCACAGCATCCACTACCGCGCGCTCTTCATGGTCGGCGTCGTGCTCTTCCTGATTTCGCTCCTCATCAACTGGCTGGCGCAAAAAATCGTGCGCCGCTACCGCATCTCCATCGGCTGACCCATGAGCGCTCCGACTCAAGACGCCAAGATCTTCGCCAAGCCCACGGCGGCCAAGCGCGCCGAGAAGGGTGTGTTCTGGCTGCTCCGCCTCGGCACCTACTTTGTGCTGGCCTGCGCCGTGTTCATCTTTCTCGACATCGGCATCAAGGGCGGGGCGGTGATCTTCCAGACCAAGGCGCCTTTCATCAACCTGCCTTTCCTCACCCAGGCGCCCGAGACGCTCAACGTCTTCGAACTGAACGGCAAGAAGACGACCATGGGCGACCGCGAGTTCCGCGCCTTCAAGGAGCAGCACGCCGACCAGCTCAAGGGCGTGAATATCGAGACTTACGTCTATTCCGCGGGCGGCATATTTCCCAACATCGTGGGCACCATCCTGCTCGTGGTCGGCTCCATTGTGATCGCCCTCGTGTTGGGCGTGCTGAGCGCCATCTACCTCAGCGAATACGCCACCGACAGTCCCTTCGTGCGCTTCCTCCGCCTCTCGATCGTCAACCTCGCGGGCGTGCCTTCCATCGTCTATGGTCTGTTCGGCTTCGGCATGTTCGTGATCGCCCTCGACATGGGCGTCTCGCTGCTCGCGGGCTGGCTCACCCTGGCGTTCATGGTGTTGCCGATCATCATCACCGCCTCCGAGGAGGCGCTGAAGGCCGTGCCCAAGGGCTACCGCGAGGGCTCGCTCGCCCTCGGCGCCACCAAGCTCCAGTCGATCCTCACCAACGTCCTGCCCTACGCCCTGCCGGGCATCCTGACCTCCTCGGTGCTCTCCATCGCGCGCGTGGCGGGCGAGACCGCGCCGATCATGTTCACCGCCGCCTTCGTGGTGCGCGACGAACTGCCCTGGCAGGTGGAGAAGGCCACCGACTTCCTTTTCCAGGGCGTCATGGCGTTGCCCTACCACATCTACGTGGTGGCCTCCAAGATTCCCCAAAACGAATACACTCACGGTGTCCAGTACGGCACCGCGTTCGTGTTCCTCTTCACCGTGGCCGCCATCGCGATGACCTCCATCGTGCTGCGCGTCCGTTTGCGCAAAAAATACAAATGGTAACCACGCTCATGCCCGAAGCTCCTTCCTCCTCCGTCACCGTCCGCCAGGTCTCCGTGCCGACGGCCCTCGTCCCGTCCGCCGAGAAGGCTGCGCCCAAGCCCGGTGCGTCCCGCCCCATGATCGAGATCGACGATGTCGATTTCTTCTACGGCTCCAGCCAGGCGCTGCACGACATCACGCTCAACATCGCCGAGAAGGAGGTCACCGCCTTCATCGGTCCCTCCGGCTGCGGCAAGTCCACGCTCCTGCGCTGCCTCAACCGCATGAACGACCTCATCGACGGCACGCGCATCGGCTCCGGCCAGATCCGCATCGACGGCGTCAACATCTACGACCCCCGCGTCGATGTCATCGAGCTGCGCAAGCGCGTCGGCATGGTCTTCCAGAAGTCCAACCCCTTCCCGAAGTCCATCTACGAAAACATCACCTACGGCCTCCGCATCCAGGGTGAGAAGCGCAAGTCCCGCCTCGACGAGGTCGTGGAGAAGAGCCTGCGCGGCGCCGCCCTTTGGGATGAGGTGAAGGACCGCCTGCACCAGAGCGCCCTCGGCCTCTCCGGCGGCCAGCAGCAGCGCCTCTGCATCGCCCGCGCCATCGCCGTCGAGCCCGAGATCATCCTCATGGACGAGCCCTGCTCGGCCCTCGACCCCATCGCCACCGCCAAGGTGGAGGAGCTGATCCACGGGCTGAAGAAGCAATACACCATCGTCATCGTGACCCACAACATGCAGCAGGCCGCCCGCTGCTCCGACCGCACGGCGTTCTTTTATCTCGGCAAGCTCATCGAATACGCCGATACCCGCACCATCTTCATGAACCCCGCCAACCCGCAGACCGAGGCCTATGT
>JAUPWC010000098.1 GCA_030916665.1 Verrucomicrobiota bacterium | reverse complement strand
GCGTCCAGCCCTGCGCGAGCGCGCGCACGGCGTTGACGCGCGAGCCGAGGATCGCGCGGCGGTTGGCCGGCGTATGCACGCAGTTGATGGAACGGCCGGCGAAATTGACCACCGCCGCGGCGCCGTTCAGCTCGGCCGCCCAGTCGCCTCCGGTTTCCGCGTTCCAAAGCACCTCGCGAAAGGCCCCCCCGGCGCGCGGTTGGCGCGAAAGCACGACCACCTCCCAGCCGGCCGCCGCCAGGCGCCGCGCGAGCGCCTGTCCGAGAAATCCGCTGCCGCCGGCGAGGACAATTTTGGCCATGGGGGATGTAAGCCCGCCTGTCGTCGGCGCGCAACCTGTCTTGTCTCGCAAGATGGATTGCTTCGTCGCTGCGCTCCTCGCAATGACAGGGGAGAAAAATGTCCGCCCTCCCCGCCCCTTTCTTCGACCTCACCCGCGAGGCCCTGCGCCAGCTCGTGGTGCGCTGGGGCTTCAGCCCGGTGCATGCCGCGCGGCTGTGGAGCTACGTCTATCTGGAGCGGATAGAGGAATGGGAGCTCATGGACGACCTGCCCGCGCGCTTCCGCGAGCGGGCCGCGGCGGAGCTGGCCTTCGCGCGACCCGGCGTCGCGGTCGAGACGCACAGTTCCGACGGCTTCACCCGCAAATACCTGCTCGCGCTCGCCGACGACCGCCAGATCGAGACCGTGCTCATGCGCTACACCGGCCGCGTGACCGCCTGCATCAGCAGCCAGGCCGGTTGCGCGATGGGCTGCGTCTTCTGCGCCACCGGACAGATGGGCTTCACGCGCCACCTCACGCCCGGCGAAATCGTGACGCAGGCGCTGCATGTGGACCGCGTGTTGCGCGGGCTCGGCGAAGGCGAGCGCCTGCGCAACATCGTGCTCATGGGC
This sequence comes from Verrucomicrobiota bacterium, assembly GCA_030916665.1. Taxonomy (GTDB): domain Bacteria; phylum Verrucomicrobiota; class Verrucomicrobiia; order Opitutales; family Opitutaceae; genus Lacunisphaera. Next base: position 14,439 of record JAUPWC010000098.1, on the reverse strand, counting down.
ATGGGCGAGCCGCTGCACAACTACGACGCCGTCATGACCGCGGTGGACATCCTGCGCGATCCCAACGGTCTCGCGCTCGGCGCGAAGAGGATCACGCTCAGCACGGTCGGCGTCGTGCCCGGCATCATCCGGCTCGCCGACGAAGCGCGCCCGATCCATCTCGCCGTTTCCCTGCACGGTGCGACGCAGGCCGAGCGAGCCGCCCTCGTGCCCGTCGCCAAGAAATGGCCGCTCGACGAGCTGATGCACGCCTGCCGTTACTACATCGCGAAGCAGCAGCGCCGCATCTTTTACGAGTGGACCCTGATCGAGGGCAAAAACGACACCCCCGAAAACGCGCACGCGGTCGGCCGCCTGTTGCAGGGGCAGGACGCCCAGGTGAACCTGATCCCCCTCAATCCCACCGCCGGCTACACCGGCATTCCCACCGGGCGCGAGGCGGCCAAGGGCTTCCAGCAGATTCTCGCCGAATACGGCCTCCCGAGCACCATCCGGCAGCGCCGGGGCATCGACATCGCCGCCGGCTGCGGACAATTGGCCGCGGCCAAGTAACCAAGTGACAAGGACCAAGTAACAAAAATCTGGCGGACTGAAAAGCAGCCCGATTCCCGGCCCTTGTTACCTCATACTTGTTACGTCGCCCTGCGATTTAATCTTTGCCAAAGGTCGCGGGAGTCCTTGCTTTGGGCGCTCTCATGAAATTCACCCGTTCGCTTTCTTCCCTCCTCCTCGCTCTCCTCGTGGCTTCCCCGCTCGTCGCCCAGACCACGGCCACCGCACCCAAACAGGTGCCCGTCGCCAAGGTCGCCTGGCTCGACAGCCGTGCGTTCTTCAATGAGGAAACCGGCATCAAGCGCCTCGTGCGCGCCGTCAAGGAACTCGACCTCGAGTTCAGCGGCACCCAGAGCGAGCTCCAACTCCTCCAGGAGAAGCTCCGCACGATCGTCGGCGAGCTGCAGAAGCTCCAGGCCGGCGGCGAGGCCAATGCCCAGGCCGTCCAGGAGAAGCAGACCGAGGGCCTTAAGCTCCAGCAGGAGCTGCAAGCCAAGCAGCAGCAGGCTCAGCAGGCCTTCGGCCAGGCCCAGCAGCAGAAGCAGGGTCCGGTCATGGCCGAGATCGGCAAGGCCATCGAGGCCTATGCCAAGGAACGCGACCTCGGTGTGCTGCTCGACGGTGCCAAGCTCGGCGATGCTGTCCTCTACACCAAGGCCGACCTCGACGTCACGGCCGACTTCATCGCCACGTTCAACGCGGCGAATCCCTGATCAACCGGGAACATCCGTTTAACTTTCAGGCCCGGCATGATCGCCGGGCCTTTTTTGTGTCCGGCAAACCGCACCCCTCTGCTTCTGGACTTCAGGGACGGCCCGATTTTGCTGCAGGGCGGGGTCTCCGAACCCCGCCTCGAACAGCACAACGTCATCGAACAATGGCGGGGTTGCTTCGCCATCTCCGCCAAGCCTCCGTCGGAGACCCCGCCCTACAGTCTCACGCCAGCGTCTCGCTCAAACCCGCGGCGCCGGCCTTCTGCGCCGCCTCGCCCGCGAGCCAGGATCGGGCGTGCTGAAGCGCCGCGGCATCGGGCTGCGCACCGAGCGACTTTTCGCGCACCAGACCGGCGACCAGCAGGAGTTGCGCGCGGGCGTCGTCGGGGTTGGCCTGGGCGTTGCGCAGCTGCACGGCGGTGCCGCCGGCGACCTGTTCGGGTGCCAGGGCGCCCTTGACGCCAAGAAACTGGTTGAGCGTGGCCCCCAGCGCCTGGATGTGCGCGGTGGGCACGGCGGGTGCGGTGTAGGCGAGTCCGCTGCCCTCGGGCAGCGCGCTCCATTCCATGTATTGGCGGAATTGGGCGTGGAACTGCACGAGGGCCGCGTCGGCGTTGATCGGGGTCCAGCGGGTGGAAAACTGTTTCAGCTCGCGGAACTTTTTCACCTCCCAGATGCGGAGCGTGAGTTCGAAGTCGTCGTTGCGGTTGCGCAGCGAGGAGGTGACCACGAAGTCGAGGCCGGCGGGACTGGTCTCGTTGAGTTCGCGGATGTTGTCCGCCGTCCACTCCGCGGGAAACAGGAAGAAATGCTGGCGGCTGGAAAGCCCCACCGCGGTGATCGGATCGTAGCCGGCGGCGGCGGCGAAGGTCTCGGCAAACCAGAGCGACAGACCGCGGCAGAAGCGGCCGACGTCATCCTCGGGCCGCGCCGAGCGTTCGGCAAAATCCTGCAATCCGGGCAGCGTGCACTGGGCGAAGGCCACGCGGCGGAGCTTGCCGCCCTTGGGGGGCAGCAGCTGCGGCGCGGTTTCTTCGAGTCCGTAGAACCAGACCGGTTTGCTGATGCTCGCGAGGCTGATCTTGTTCTCGGCCGGCGCGCCGCCGCTGCCGGCGATCTGTTCCGGCGTGGGCGCGGCCGACTCGTGGCCGGCCATGAGTTCGCCGATGGCGTTGGAAAAGCCGAAGAGGCGCTCCTCCAGCTCGGGTTTGCCGAGGGAGAACAGGATGTCGAGCAGGTGCTGGGCGGGCTCGATGAGGCGCAGGGCAAGGTAGGCCTGCAGCAGGTTGATGCCCGTGGCCGGCCCGTGGCGCTGGGCGTCGTAGTGCGGCGCAACGAGCTCGATGAGTTCGCGCACATGGCCGCGCTGGCCGAGTTCGCCGGAGAGCGCAACGAGCACGTCGGGCCGGGCGCCGGCCGAGGCGAGCACCTCCTGGTAGATCGCCACCGCACCGGGCAGATCCTTGGCTTCGAGTTTCGCGCGCGCCTCCGCCATGCGCGGGATCACGTTGCCGGCGATGGCGGGCTTGTCCACGGGCGCAGCCGCGGGGACCGGCGTCGGCTCGGGCTTGGGCTGCGGTTTCGATCCGGAGGAAAAGCGGTCAAAAATTCCCATGGCAGGAAACAAAGTCCCGGACCGGCGGCTGGCGATGCTGTTTTACGGCGTCAGGCGCCGGGGGCGGCGAGCCGGGCGGGGCTCACGCCGGCGCGGGTTTCGATGGTGGCGAGGACTTTCGGGACATACATGCGCGTCTCGGCGGGCAGGGAGCCGGCGATTTCGGCGAAGGTGCTGGCGTTCCCGCTCTTCAGCGTGCGCCAGACGCGGCCTTCGCCGGCGTTGTAGGCGGCGAGCACCAGCGGCCAGTCGCCGAAACGGCCGTGCAGATAACGCAGGTAGCGGGCGGCAGCCCGGGCCGATTTCTCCGGATCGGTGCGCTCGTCGGGCAGGAAGGTCTGCAACCCGAGGCGCTTGGCCGTCTCGGGCATGAGCTGGAAAAGCCCGCGCGCTCCGACCGGGCTGCGCGCGGCGGGGTTGAAGGTGGATTCGGTCTCCGCCAGCCAGACCAGCTCGGCGGGCACGCCTTCCTCGATGAATACCCGCTGCAGCCGCGGCAGCAGCAACGGTGCTCGCGCGGGCACGGCACGCGTCTTCATGCGGTCGAGCCAGAGCGCGTAGCTGGGAAGCTCCGCCGACGCGGGCGCCGGGATGGGTTTCGGCCCGGGATCGGGTTTGACCGGCCCGGGCGCAGGCGCGACGACGGCCTGCTGCGCGGCGCTGATGTAATCAAGGCGCTCGGTCAGCCAGTCCGCGTAATCCCCGTATTCGGGCAGCGCCCGCAGGGCCAGCAACGCGGCGCGCGCCTCGGGTTCGTAAGCGGCCAGGCGGCGCAGGTCGTTGCTCTCCAGCGCGGCCTGCAGGCGCGCGGCAAACTCGTCCCACTCCTGCTTCGAGGGAAACTCGAACTCCTCCTGGATTTCCTCGGGCGCGTAGGCCTCGAACAGCCGCCGGCCGAATTCCACCAGCGTGTCGCTGTCCAGGACCGCCGCCGGCGTGATCGGGTCCTGTGGCGTGGCGGGAAACGACAGCACGCGGTCCCGCACCAGCCGGTCCCGCACGAGTGTCTTGAGCCGGAGTTCCGGACGCTCGGTCCAGACGATGGCCGGTTCGCCAAAATAACGCGCGGTGTTCTTCGCGCCCCAGTCGGTCGTCGCGATCCGGTAGTGGCGTGCGTCTTCGATCACGTCCGGCCCGTCGGCGAAGTTGAATTCGCCGCCGCGCTCGGCAAACGGCGTTTCCGGTCCCTGGTTGGCTGCCGCAAGCAGCGTCCGCAGGCGCGCGCCCCCGACGGTGGCGGTGTAAACCGGTCCGTCGAAACGCACGCAGGCGTCGAACTCGAGCTGCGTGACGTCGCCCGCCGGCAGGCCGCCGCCGAACGTGGTGTTGCCGATGAACGCGGCGTCGGCCTTCGCGCCTTCGCGCAGCACCCGGGCAACGAACCGCGCGGCCTCCGGTGTTTCCATGGCCCGCTTGGTCTGGCCGACCACGGCGCGGTCCTCGGGGATGAGCCACCGCTCGCGGACGTCGCGGATGACCGCCGCCAGTTCCGGATCGGCCGGCCCGTCGGCGGGCACGGGCAGCGGCTCGACCTGCCAGCGCAACACGCCCGCTTCGTCGCGGCAGAGCCACGCCAGCGCGACGTGTTGCGTCCAGGAACCCGTGTGAAAATACACCGTGCGCCCGAACGGCTCGACGAAACGCAGGTGGCTGTGCGCCCCGGAAAACAGCGTGCCGTCGGGCACGAGCTTCAGCAACTCCCGGTCGGCCGCGAGGCCGCAGTGGCTGACGACAAGCGGCAGCGGGGGCGGCGTGTTGCTCTCAACGCCCTCGCCCGGGCCGCCCAGCAGCCGCGGAAAATACTCCTTTGCCCAGACCACGGGGTCGGCCAGATCCAGCGACGGCCGGACCGCCACGCGGTAGGTCGCGAGCGCGTCGGGGGCGAGGCCCACGACCGTCGCCGTGTGCGTGCCGAGCTGGAGCGGCACGGACGCCGGGGCGAAGGGCCGGCCCGTGCCGCGGTTGACGATGTTGCCGATCACCTTCATGCCGACGGCCTCGGCGCGCTGCACGGTCTCTTCCAGGGCAAAATAGTCGGCCTCGTGGTTGCCGAGGTTGAGGATCACCGGCGCGCGCCGCACGAGCGCGGCGTAGAGCGCGAAATCGATCTCGCCGCCGCTGCGCCGGGCGAGGGCGTTGCCGTATTCCTGCGTGTCGCCGTTCAGCAGCACGGCCAGCGGGAGCGCGGGGTGCTCGGCCTTGAGGCGGTCCACCAGCGCCACGAACTGCGCCGTCCGGTCGTAGGCCGAGTGCATGTCGCCGGTCACGACCAGCACGGCCTCGGCGCCGGCGGGCGCGCCGGCCAGACGGCCAAGCCCTTGCAGGGCAAGCAGCAGAAGGGTGAGGATCAGGCGCCGCATGGCCGGGGAGGCTGGCCTTGTTCCGACCGCGGGCAAGCCCGGTAGTTTCCCGCGTTGACCGCCGGGACGGGGCGGGTAATCAAACCGTTTCTGTCCTCGTGAACCGCGTCTATATCAAGACCTACGGCTGCCAGATGAACGAGCGCGACAGCGAGGCCGTGGCCGCGCTGCTCCGTGCCCGGGGCTACCGCATCGTGCAGGACGAGGACGCCTGCGACGTCATGCTGATGAACACCTGCAGCGTGCGCGACATGGCGGAGCAGAAGGCCATCGGCAAGGCCGGCTACGTGGCCCAGAAGAAGAAGCGCAACCCGCGCTTCATCCTGGGCATCCTCGGCTGCATGGCGCAGAACCGCGGCGCCACGCTCCTCGACGCCCTGCCCGACGTGGACCTCATCGTCGGCACCCAGAAATTCCACCAGGTGCCCGACTACCTCGACAACCTGCGCGCCGCGCAGGAAGCCGGCACCGTGCTGCCCACGCGCATCGTGGACATCGCCGAGGAGACCGGTTCGCAGAACACCATCCGCGACCATGTGCTCGAGGAGAAGCAGGTTTCCGCCTTCGTCTCCATCCAGCAGGGCTGCAACATGGACTGCGCCTTCTGCATCGTGCCGAAAACCCGCGGCGACGAGCGCTCGCGGCCGATGGACGAGATCGTGCGCGAGTGCGAGCAGCTCGCCGACCGCGGCGTGAAGGAAATCACGCTCCTCGGCCAGATCGTCACCAGCTACGGCCGCCGCGACTACGCGCACACGGACGGCGTCACGCCCTTCGTGCAGCTGCTTGAGCGCGTGAACGCCATTCCGGGCGTCCGCCGCATCCGCTTCACCTCGCCGCATCCGCGCGGCTTCAAGGACGACCTCATCCAGGCCTACGGCCGGCTGGAGAAACTCTGCGAATACGTCCACCTCCCCATGCAGTCCGGCAGCGACCGCATCCTGAAGGCGATGAACCGGCCCTACTCGCGCGACCGCTACCGGCAGATCGTAGACGACCTGCGCCGCGTGCGCCCCGACATGTATTTTTCGACCGACATCATCGTCGGCTTCCCCGGCGAGACCGAGGGGGAGTTCGCCCAGACCCGCGACCTGTTCGCCGCCTGCGATTTCGACATGGCCTACGTCTTCAAGTATTCGATCCGCACCGGCACGCCCGCCGCCGACATGGGCGACCAGATCCCCGACGAGGTGAAAGAGGCGCGCAACGAGACGCTCCTGAAAATCCTCGAGGCCAACTCCAACCGCCGCAACGCCACGCTCCTCGGCACGACCCAGGAAGTGCTGGTCGAGGGCCCGGACAAGAAGGGGATCGGCTTCATGGGCCGCACCCGCGGCAACCGCATCGTCCACTTCGCCGCCAGCGAGCGGCTGATCGGCGAACTCGTGCCGGTGAAGATCAACCGCGTCTCGACGGCGGTCCTCTACGGCGAGCTCCAGCTGGCGGGAGTTGGGGTTTGAATCGTTCTCGTTCTCTTAATCCTAATCGTTCTCGCTTATGCGCATCCAAGTCAGAGATTAAGATTACGATAACGATTATGAGAACGAATCCGACCCCATGAACCCACCCCAGTTCGACCATGAGAAGTTGCGTGCTTATCAGGAAGCCTTGAAATTTTCCGCCTGGGTCGAACCGGTCATCGAACGGCTGCCTGCCAAACTGGCTGCCCGGGATCAACTTGATCGCGCTTCTACCTCCATCGTCCTTAATATCGCGGAGGGGAACGGCAAGCGTTCCCATCCCGACCGCTGCCGCTACTTCGATATTTCACGGGGTTCCGCACTGGAATGTGCCGCTTGCCTTGATGTGTTGGTCGCCCGTAAGAAACTGGCCGCCGCGGATATCGCCGAAGGTAAGGTCATTTTGGTGGGGGTTGTCTCTTTGGTCGCGGGTTTGATCGCACGTTTTGGCGGAACTGTTCAGGAAGATCAGGCTCCCTACGGTTCTGGGCTTGTGGAGAACGTGAACGATTAAGAGAACGAGAACGATTTTTCATGTCCCTCTTCCTCGCCACCCTCCTCCCCGGTCTGCTCCTCGCTGTCCTTGGCGCGGTGCTTTTCTGGCCCGGCGCCGCGCCCGCGGCCAAGGCGCTGCCGCGTTCGCAGGCCGCCGCGTGGGCGCTGTTCGGTCTCGGCGCCCTCTGCTTCCTGTGGCGCCTGTCGCGCACGGGCGAGGCCGACCTGATTTTCTTCCAGACGCCGATGCCCGTCATCATCGGCTTCGGGGCGCTGGCCGTGCTGGCCTTCATCTACACGCCCGACTTTCTCGCCGTGCGCGGGCTGAGCGTGCTGGTTCTGCTCGGCGCCGAGCCGCTGCTGCGCGCCGCCTACATGAAGTGGGACCACCCGCAGCGCCTGCTGATGGTCACCGCGGTCTATGTCGGCCTCGCCGCGGCGCTGTATCTCGCGGCGTATCCGTTCCGTCTGCGCGATTTCTTCGACTGGCTGTTCCGCCGTCCCGGCCGGCCGAAGCTGCTCGGCGCCGTTTTGCTGACCTACGGCCTCGCGACCTCGGCCGCCGCCTTCACCTACTGAGCCGATGGCCGCGGACGTCCATGGCCTGATCATTCTCGCCGGTCCCGCCGGCGTGGGCAAAAGCACCCTCTGTGAACGGCTGGTCACCGAGGTGCCCGGCTTCGAGCGCGTGATCACCGCCACCACGCGCCCGCCCCGGCCCAACGAGGTCAATGGTCGCGACTACCATTTTTATTCCGAGGCGGAGTTCGACGCGAAGCTCGCGGCAGACGGGTTTCTCGAGTGGGCCTGGGTCCACCGGAAATACCGCTACGGCACGCCCAAGTCCTCCGTGCTCGACCGCCTGCCGCACACCAACCTCGTGATGAACGTGGACGTGCAGGGCGTGCGCAGCATCCGCGCCGCGGCGGCGGAGATCCCGCTGCTGCAGCGCTGCCTCGTCACGATCTTCATCGCGCCCGACTCGCTCGACGTGCTGCGCGAGCGCCTCGAGGGCCGCGGCCCGCTGCCCGCCGAGGAGCTGGCGCGCCGGATGCAGAGCGCCGAGCTCGAGCTCGCCGAGCGCAACAGCTACGATTACGTGATCCACAGCTCCACCAAGGAGCAGGATTTCCGCGCGTTGCTCGACTACTGGGCCCAGGCCCGGCGGAAGCGCGGCGGTGAGACCTGAAGCTCCCTTTATGGGGTTTTGCCGGTGGTGCTGACCCAATTGTAGAGGAAATCCGGAATCTGGTCTTTGCTGTTGCGGTCGATTTGGTTCATCGCGCGGTATAGGAGGGAACGCCCCAAGCTTGTGTCCTGGCCCAATGAGTTGCTGTAGCTATACTGTCGGGCGATCAAATCGCGCAGGGGTTTGTAGCTGTTGGCTGGGTTGCTCCGCTCCCATTCCATGGCAAATTTACCGGCCACAAACCGCAGGACATCGACCTCGGCTTCCGGTGATACCTGGCAGTAGGTGCAGAGTGCACCGTAACCGGGGGCGCCCCGGTTCCATTCCACCTCGAAATCTGGTTTTCCGTATAACACTTCCCGCAACACTTTCTTGGCGTTGCCCGAGGCCGGAAAAAGGGTGACGGCGGGCGCGTCGGGTTTCCCTCCAACCGGCCGCACCTGGATGTTACGGAACTGGCTGTTCGTCATCTCCGCGAGCAGGTCGCGCTCCGCGTCGTCGATCTGACCCCCGTCACTCAAAATCATTTGCTTCAGTTCCTTCGCATCCGCCTCGGTCAACGCGCCGGGATTTCGTGTTTTGATCCGTTGTAACGCCGCAAAAGTCCCAGGGTTAAGCTCCGGCACCTTGCCGTCTGGCACCGGCGCGGAGAGGGGTCGAGCCGGTTGGACCGGGGCGGGTGGGGGGAGCAGGGGAGCGGGCGAATGCAGGGGGGCCGTGTCGCCGGTTTTCGCCGGCACCGGATTCGCCTCGGGGGTCTTGGTCCCGTGCGGAAGTCCGGGCACGCGGGCGGTGGCCGCCAGTTTCCGGGCCTGGGCAAAGGCCCGCGACGCCGTCTCGGCCGCCAGATCGATCTCGGCGGCGCGCAATGACGCCAATCGGGCCAGATAGTCGCCCTCGCGCGGAAAGGCCGCGGCGCGCAGATACCAGAACCGGGCGAAGGCCGGCTGGGCCTCTCCGCCGTATTTGCCGGCGAGGTAGTCGCCGAAGTGGATCTGCGCATCCTGGGAACCCTTGACCGCGGCGCGGGCCAGCCAGACGAAGACCTGCGTGGCATCCGCCGACACAACGCGGCCCTGGGCGTAAAGACCCGCGAGCACCATCTCCGCCCCGCCGTAGCCGTCAACCGCCAGCCGTCCGATGCGGTCGAGCGCCTCCTGCGGCTTGGTCGGCAGGAGCTTCAGGCCGAGCACCAGTCCGGCGGCAGAGTTGCCGGTGTTCGCATCGGCCGTGAGTTGCTCCACGCTGGCCACGGCCAGCTCGGAGGCGGGCTGGAAGACGCGGACCCGGCGCTGCCGCCAGGCCGCACTGGCATGCCCGCGATCAAAGGCCGCGTTGAGCAGGATGTCGAAGTCGCCCGGACGCAGATCTTTTCGGTTGGTTGCCAGGAAGGTATAGGCCTCGGCCAAGCCTGCCTGGGCCGCCACCTCCAGGAGCGGGCGCGCGGCGGCGGGATCGGTTTCCCAGCGGATAATGCCCTCCGCGAACTTGGCCTGGGCGTCCGGCCAGTCGGCATCTCCCGGCCAGAGTCCGGGCTGGTCGCCGCGATAGTCGGGGCGGGTCACCGGCTCGTCCGGAAAATGCTGCTGCCACACCGGCACCGCCGCCGTCATCCCGGCCTGGACGGCTTCGAGCAGCAGCGCCCGCGCCTTGGGTTTGTCCCCCTTGGCTAAAATCTCCTGCGCCTCCTTGATCCGATACCGGGAAATGCCGCTGAACGTGCTCCGCAGGTGCAGCCCCATCGTGTCGAGCCGCAGTTTCTCCATGGCTTGCAGCAGAAGCTGACGATCCAAGCCCTCCGCCGCGGGGATGGCCTGCATCTGCAGGTTGGCCAGAGTCACGGCCCCTGCCTTGGGCACGGGAGGAGAAGGCGGCGGCGCGGCCTTTTGCATGAGATCGTTGCTCTGGCGCAAGTTCTCCACGTTGGCCTGATGGATGATTGCCAGGTCTTTTTCCTGATTACCGGTGTCCGGTAACTGGTAATTCGCCAGCATGGCATCGATAAAGGCATCACCCGTGGGTTGGGCGTGCAAACTCCCGCTTCCGTTCAGTGGGGTCTGCTTCAGGTGTTCCGGTTTACCGGGTTGCGCCGGGACGGCCGGGGCGGGCGAGGGCGGGTACGACAACGCGGTGGCGACCCCTTGCTGGGCATTGCGCAAGGCCTGCTGCTCGTTGCGTTGGGCGAGGAGGAGCTGGAGGCCGGCGTCGCGCTTGAGAGTCTCCACGAGGGCCTGGGCATTGGCCTGGCCCTTGGCGGCCGCCTGGGTGAGCCAATCGTGGGCGGCAAGCGGATCGCGCGCGACGCCTTCGCCTTGGAGGTAGCAGAAACCCGCGTTGAGCTGACCGACGGCGTCGCCGAGGTCGGCGGCGCGGAGGTAGTGCGCGAAAGCACCGGGCTTGTCGGTCGGACGACCTTGGCCGCGGAAAAGGATGTTCCCGATTTCGACATGGGCGGTGGCGCTGCCCTTTTCTACCGCCGCGGAAAACCAGACGTAGGCGCGACCGTAGTCCTGCACGAAACCATTGGTGCCATCGCGGTAGTTGATGCCGAGCGCGACGGCGAGAGTCGGGTCGGCTGAGTGCAGCTTCTCGCGCTGTTCGCCGTTGAGCAATTGGAACTCCGCCTGCGCCCAGTCGAGTTCGGAGAGCTTGGCCCGCTCCTCGGCACTGAGCGACTTGAGGCGCACCATGCCGGTGAGCGCGTCCATGAGCTGCAACTGCTCGCGCGCGGTGGCGTTGCCTTGCGCGGCGGCCTTCGCATACCACACGCGGGCTTGATCCAGATCCTTGGCCACCCCGAGACCGTAATGGTAGCTACGGGCAAGATTGGTCTGCCCGGCGGCGAACCCGGCCTCGGCAGAGCGGCGATAGTGGACGAGCGCGAGACCATGGTCCTGCGGATAACCGCAGACGCCGCGCTCGAAGTTGGCGCCGATGACGTTGTCGACCCACGGGCCGCCGAACTGCCCGGCGGTGGTCTTCTCGGTCTGGGCGCGCTGGTCGGCGGTGAGCTTGCCCCGCAGGTGGGCGAGGGCCTTCTCGAAACCGGCGCGCGAATTCGTGCCGAAGCCGCCGTCGGCCAGTTGCAGGCGCAGGTCGGTCTTCGCGATCCGCTCGCGCAGGAGCAGCGCGCGATAGGCGAAGTCCGGGCGGGCGTCGCGCAGGTAGTCGTGCAGCATCACGAGGCCATCCGGGTGCAGGTGGTTGGTGATCGCGTCGGCCCACTTGATCATCTCGGCGTCGAGGTAACCGAGCTTGAAGTTTTTGCCCGACGTGGGCCGGCCGTTCTGGGCGGCGGAGAAATCGTCGAGGATCGTGGCAACGATCTCCTTCATGCGCGTGCGGAAGAGCCGGAACGCCGCGTCGGGGTCGCCCTGCGCGGCGAGCGGGCGGTCGGCGGCAGCCTGCTTGGCGGCCTCGGCGGCGAGGGCGACGGCTTTGGCCGCCCCCTGGTTGAGCGCGGCGAGTTTATCCTTTGCCGCCGTGTGGTCCTGCGCGGCGGCTTTTTCGAGCCAGGCTTTCTTGCCGGTGTCGGTCTCGGCCGAGAGCCAGTGGGTGGCGGCGAGGAACTGCGCTTCGGGGTGGCCGGCGCGCGCGGCGGTCATGATCCAGCGGAAGTCCGCCGCATTGCGCTGCGGGTCAGGGTAAAATGCGCCGGTGTGTTTGTTGCTTTCGATCTGGCGGCGCTCGATGTCGGCGAGTCCGAGCTGATACATAGCCTCGGCGTCGCCCTTCCCGGCGGCGGCGAGCAGTTCCTCCGGCGTGCGCTTGGGCGGAGCCGCGGGGGCCGCGGGTTTGGGCGCGGCGGCCACGATCGCCACGGGGGCGGGCGGGGTGCCCGGCTTGACCGCGAGGGCGGCCCGGTCGTTCAGGTTTGCGAGCGCGACATCGGAGGCGGTTGGAGCCGCGGCAATCTTCGCCGCGGTTTGCTCCATCCACGGGCGGCCCGGATCGTTCGCCGGCACCAGCGACGCAGCCCGTTGCAGCCAAAACTTGGCCAAGGCCGGGTCCGCCGCGAGGCCATGGCCGTTGAGCAAGGCCTCCGCGAGGCGCATCATGGCCTCGGTGTCGCCGAGCTGGGCGGCGCGGGCATACCAGGCGAGGGACCGCGCGACGTCGCGCGGCACGCCGTCGCCGTTGTTGAGCGCCGCCGCCAGGCTCGTCATCGCGGCGCGATGTCCCTGCTCGGCGGCCTTGACCAGCCACGTGGCGGACTCAGCCCGGGTCGGAAGCTTGGCCGAGCGGGTGAGGACAAACTGGGCTTCGGCGTCGCCCTTCTGCGCGGCGGCCGTGAGTTTGGCGAGGCCGTCGGGCTTCGAGAGCAACGCCCCGGCTTCGCTGCGCGACAAGCCGCTGTAGAACGGAAAACTGGCCAGGGTCTGCTGGGCGATCGGCAAGCCTTGCGCTGCAGCGAGCATGAGCCAGCGGGCCGCCTCGGCGCGGTCGCGGGTCAGGCCGCGTCCGTAGCCCAAGTCCAGACCGAGGTCATACTGGGCCGAGCCGACGCCCTGATCGGCGGCCTTGCGGCGCCAACTGAGCGCTTCCTCGGTGTTGTCGGCCAGGAGCTGTCGTGCGAGTTCATCCTGCGCATATTTTTCCCCGAGCTCGGCGGCCCGGCGGAGATAGTGCATCGCGTCCTTTTCCGAATAGAAAAGCCCGTCGTCGCGATTGCCGAGATACTCAAAGAGCTTGTAGGCGGCCGGGGCGTCCCCGGCGTCGGCCTGCTTGCGCAGCGCGGTGATTTCGGCGCTCCGCTCCCGGGCCGCGGCGAGATCCTGCAGGCGCGTGGCGGCGATCTCGGCATAACCGGTGACATCCCCCTCCTTGGCTTGAGCGCGTTTGAGCCATTCCTCCGCCTTGGCGAAATCGACGGGAACGCCGTAGCCCTTGGTAAAGAAGTCGGCCAGTGTCAGCATGGCGGGGACGCTTCCGCCGCTGGCAGCCTTGGTGAAGGCCGCGAGGGCCTTTGAATAATTCTGCTCCAAGCCGCCCAGTCCCTCGAAGTAGATGCTGCCCAGCTGCGCAGCGGCTTCCGGGTTGCCCTTCGCGGCGGCGGCGATCAGCCAGCGCTCAAGTTGGCTCCAGTCGATCGCCACGGGCTCCGCTTGATCATCGTCAGCCGGGAGGTCCACGCGATCGAGCACGTGGTTGGCGAGGGCAAGCTGCGCCGTCACATCCCCGGCCCGCGCCTGTTTCAGCAAGGCCGCGACATCGCGGCCGTCCTCGGTCTGCTCGGCGGGGAGTGCGTTGTAGAAAAACAGCGCAAGGCAAACGATCAGCGAGCGGACACCGGGGCGGACGGAAGCGGGCATCACGCAGGGTGTCAGTTTTCCCCGTCGGCGGCAATACGTAGGGCTGCGTAGGCCGCTTGCGCGGCGGGCGAACCCGCCCATTGTCCGGTCCATGCTGTTTTCCCGCCGCCGGTTTCTCCGCCTGCTGTCCGCCGGGACCGCGGCTCTGGCCTCCGGGAATCCGGCCCGCGCCGATGAAGCCATGAACCCTCCCTATCCCCGCAGCGACCACTTCGACGGCGAACGCTTCTTCAACCCGAACGACCACAACCCGCGCTGTTTCCGCGACCTGCTCAAATGGCAGTTTGGTCGCACTCAGGGCATGTGGCCCGCATGGATCGAGAACACGGCCGCCCCGACGCTGCCGGCGACCCTCGGGCCGCGCGAGTGCGCCGTGACCTTCGTCGGTCACGACACTTTCCTGATCCAATTTGACGGACTCAACGTGCTCACCGACCCGATCTGGTCCGAGCGCTGCAGCCCCGTGTCGTGGGCCGGCCCGAAACGCGTGCGCGCGCCCGGTCTCGCCTTTGACGCGCTGCCGCGCATCGACCTGGTCCTCGTCAGCCACAACCACTACGACCACCTCGATCTGCCCACCCTGAAACGCCTGCATGCCGCGCACCGTCCGGTCATCGTGACCACGCTCGGCAACAGGCCGTTTCTCGCCGGGGAGGGCATCGACACCGCGGTCGAACTCGACTGGTGGCAGAGCCACGAGGTGAAGCCGGGGGTGAAGGTGACGGTCACCCCGGCGCAGCACT
>JAUPWC010000097.1 GCA_030916665.1 Verrucomicrobiota bacterium | reverse complement strand
AGCGAAGCGACAACGCGGTCGGGAGCCCGCGTTGAAAACCACGCTTTCGCCCTCGGCTCAAGCGCAGCTACAGCAAGCGCAGCCAAACCACGCGTTGAATCCCGCGTCCGCGGGACTCAAGCGCGGCCCCCTTTCCGCTCCTCTCACTGCAACGAGAGAAATACGCGCGGCCCCTTGTTCTCCTTCGCCGCCGCATTGCCGGAAGCGAGAAACAACCGGTCCGCGGCGATGCCGCCCGTGTTGAGGAAATGATCGCGCACGCGGTGCGCACGCGCGTCGGCCAGGGCGCGGAGATCGTTGTCGGTCACCTCGATTGTCTCGGCCAGGCGGCCGGTCATTTCCTCCAGCGCGGGACCGGCGGTCGTGGCCTCGGCCGGTGCCGCCGTGTCGGCGGAAGCGGCCGGAGCCGATGCCGCGGGCGCGGCGGCCGGCGTCAACGCGTCCACCACGCGGCGGAACAGGGTCTTCTTCGCCGGAAGCGGGGCCGCGACCGCGACGGGGGCCGGGGGCAGCGGTGCGCCGAACTCCGTGCCGGGCGGAAACTTTTCGTCGAAGAGTCTCTTCACCATCGCGGCGTGCGTTTCGGGCAAAAGCTCCAGCTGCTCCGGCGGCGGGATATTCGGATCCGTCGCGCGGCGCTCCTCCCAGATCCGGTTGCGCACCTGCGCGGCCAGCTTCGCCTGTTTGAGCGCGTGCGTGTCGGCCGGCGCGTCGAAGCCGCCCTCGATCGAAAGGCTCAGGCTGGGACGGTTGGTGAGCGCCTTCACCATCGTGGCGAGCTTGGCCTGCTCCGCCGGCAGCAGGTCGCTGCCGCCGGGCACGAACTCCTGGTAGGCCAGCTCGTCGCCGCCGCCGCCGAACATCGAGCCGAGCAGCGCGAAGGGTGACACCGCGGCCTTCGTCAGCAGGTTGCCGATCACGCGCCACACGACCTTGCCGATGCGCAATTCGGGATCATCGACGCTGCCGGTCATCGGCACGTCGATGACGATCTTGCCGTCCATGTCCTTGAGCAGGGCGACGCCCAGCCGCACGGGCAGTTTGGTGGCGTCGGGGCTCTCGACCGGCGCGCCGAAGGTGAACTGGTTCAGCGTGATGACGTTCGAGGCGTCGAGCTGCTTGTCGTCGAGCTTCGCCTTCACGTCGAGGTTCAGCTGGCCGCGCGCCAGCGCGAAGCCGGCGAACTTGCCGCTGTAGGGACTGAGCGGCACGAGATCGACGTTCCGGAAGTCCACCTTCAGGTCCACGAACTTCTTCACGCCGAGCGGATCGAGCTGGCCGGTGATGGCGATCGGGCCGGCGCCGTTGACCGACGCCTTCAGGTCCACGTTGGCCCGGGCGAGGTTTTCCGACGAGAGGCCGGCGATGGTGCCGCTGAACTGATTGACGGCCATGCGCACATTCGGCTCCAGCGAGCCGTCCGCGAAACTGAAGTCGCCGTCGGCGATCATGACCTTGCCGATGGTAATCTTGGGCAGGGGCGCGGCGGGAGCCGGCTCAACCCCCGGCGCGGGGGCAGGGGCGGCTGCATCGGCCGGTCCCCCCGGCGCGGCGGTCTTCGCCAAGGTCGCCAGGTTGGGCGTGCCGTCCTTGGCCACGGAAACGCGGGCGTAGGGCGCGGCGAGATTCACCTCGTCGAGGCTCACGGTGAGCTGCGGGGCGGTGGCGGCTTTGAGCCCGTTGAGCGCGAGCGACGTGAACCCGACCAGCGGTTCGTTCTGCACGGCGTCCACCAAACCGAGCTGCTCCGCCGTGACCCCCCCGTCGAACGTGATCGCCGGCGCGCCCCCGCTCATGGCCACCGTCACGGCGCCGCTGGTTGAAACCGTGCCCTGCGTGAGCCGTGCGTTGACGGCCTGCTCGACGTAGCTGCTGAGTGGCAGCAGCGCGAGGCCGGCCACGTCGGTTTGCAGCATTGCCTTCAGCTCCGGCTTGATCGCCAAGGTGCCCGTCACCCTGACCGTGCCGGCCGGCGCCCAGTTGAGCGCGAACGCGAGTGGCATCTCGGCCCCGTCGGCGAGCGTGACGTTCTTCAGCGAAACCTCGAGGCCCGAGAGCCCAAGCTGCGCCGGGCGGGCGACCGACAGATCCTGCACGTTCACGCCGAAATCCTTGAGCGCAACCTCGCCCACACGGAAATCCGGCAACGGCGCGGCGGTCGCCGGCGCGGAACCGGACGCCGCAGCCGCCGGCGCCGTCCCGTCCGCCGGTGGCGCGAGCAGGTTCAGCAGATTGATTGCACCGTCGCTCCCGCGCCGCACCTGAACCCGGCCGCCGCTGAGGGTGACCGCGGCGATCTCGGCCTTGAGGGCGACGGCGTCGGCGCTGACGCCGGTCACGTCGAGGGCCGCGAGATCCAGCACGGCCTGCTGGTTGGCGCGCTCGACGAGCTTCAGTTCGCGCAACCGCAGCGACCCGTCGCTGAGCTTCAGCACCCGGCCGGCAGCGTCGATCTTCGCCTCGTAGCGCCCGCCCACGGTGAGCCGGCCGCCCGTGAGATCGGCCTGCACAAAATCGGCGTAGTAGGCCGCGTATTTCGGCAGCACGATGTTCTCCAGCTTCAGTTCGCCCGACGACGACAGCGGCGCCGCGCTCAGCGTCCCGGTCCACTCGAAGCGTTCGCCGCTCTCGGACACGGCCTCGAGATGATAAGGCGCGCCGCGCTGCGCGGTGGTGTGAAATTCCGTGAGCCGGAAACTCACCGGCCCCAGCGCCGTGGCGAAGGGGCGCGAGCGCGACTCGTCCACGAAGTTAAGCTTCGCCTGCTGCACCACCAGTCGCCCGACCTCGACGGCAGGCGGCGGGGCCGGCGGGGCGGCGGGCGCACCGGTGGCGGCGGACGCGTTGAGCTGCTCGATGATGTCGGCAAAATTGAAGGTGCCGTCCTGGTGCAGGATCGCCGTGACCTGGAAGTCGTCCAGCTCCACCGCGGCCACCTTCCAGGCGCCGAAGAGCGAGGTCAGCGGATCGGCGTTCACGTAAAGCCGGCGCCAGCTCAGGAAGGAACCGTCGCCGTCCTTCAGCCGCACGTTGAGATCTTCGAGCGTAAGCGAGATCGCGAAGGGGTTCACCCGCACCTTGCCGACCGTGACGGTGCGGCCGAGCGCCGCGGTCGCGCGCTTCTCCAGCTGGGACTTCACCACCATCGGCGCGACGAAGAACCCCATGTTCGTGTAGGCCGCGAGCAAACCGCCCGCGATCCAGAGGTTGCGACGCCGGCGCGATGGAGAAGGCCTGGGATTCATGCCGCGAACTTACCGCCGCACCGCGCGGCTCCTCAATGCCGATTTAGCCCCAAGGCCAAGCATGGCCAAATGGCCCCAGCTGGATATCCCTCAGCCTTGCGATCCTCAGGCTTCGCTTACGAGGAGCACGCTTACTTCCGCCGCGTCCACAACACCGGCTCGCGGATCGGGAAATTCCGCCGCACCTCCTCGACCTGCGGATCGGCCTCGAGCGAGCTCCAGAGCCTGAGCCAGTCATTCCGGCCTGTGCTTTGCGCGCCCCACAGCAGGAGTGGCTGCCGCACCGGCCAGTTGTCCCAATACATCACGTCGGGCTTGCCCGGCCACTTGGCCTTGTCGGCGAGGAATGGAGCGAGAAACTCCACGCCCCGCACGAGGCTGCGTCCGTCGGGCAGCGCGAAGCGCATGAGGTCCTCGTCCGGCGTGGACAGCACGACCGCGACCGCGGCCATCACGTCGAGGTTGAAGATCGAGTAGCCGTAGGGCTTTGTGCGGCGCAGCTCCTGCGGAAAACTGCCGTCCGCCGCCATCTGGTCCGGCAGGTGAACCTCCAGCAGCCGGCGGCGACACTCCGCCAGCATCACCTCGTCGCCGACCAACCGCGCAAAGCAGGCGGCCTGCAGCGTCCAGCAGGTGCCGTGGTTGTTCTTCGCCTTGCTCTCCTCGACGCCATACGGATGCGACGAAATCCACGCCAGATAGTCGCGGAACCAGCCCGTGATGGCCGCGTCCTTCTCTGCGGTGAGCGCCTGCGATCCGCGCAAGGCCTCGACCGCCAGCGCCACCTCGGCCAGATGCAGCGTGTCGATCACGCCGATGCTGCGCCCGGTGACGCGGCCCTTGATCGCCTGCGCGTAGAACAGGCTGGGATTCATCCGCGTCGCGTGCGCGACAAACCACGCCTCCAGCTGCCGCACGGCCGCGGCGGCATGGCGCTCCTCGCCGGTGACCTTGTAAGCCGCGGCCAGCGTGCCGACGTCGCGCGCGAAATCCAGCATCAGGCGGCGGTGCGCGACAAAGTTGTCGGGATTGCTCAGGCCGTCGCGCTGGAGGTAGGGCCCGTCGGGATTCGCGGGATCGGGCCACCAGTAGTCGCCCTCCGAGGAAAAGTCGTGCGGCCCGCCCGCGCTGCGCGGATTGCGCACGGTCACGAGCGTCACGGGTTCGGCGCGGAGCGCCGTCTCCGCCGCGCGGGCCAGCCGGGGCTTTTCGTGGGCGGACAGGTTGAAACCGGGCAGCAGGGCGACCGACAGGGCGAGGAGCGAAAGCATGGGGCGAAGTCTGGGGCCGGACCGGCACAAGCAAGGCCGCGGCCGGTTATACCGTTGAGCATTTTCTGCCCGAATGCGGCCGCCTCAACCCCATTTTGCTTGGCAGTCCGGCGGCGGGCTTTGCTTATCTGCATAAGCGCCCACGCCATGCCCCGCCCCGTCACCATGAAAACGATCGCCGCCCAGGCCGGCGTGACGCAGGCCACGGTCTCGATGTGCCTGGCGGACAACCCGCGGATCCCGGCGATCACCCGCGCGCGCATCCGGGCGGTCGCGGAGCGGCTCGGCTACCGGCCCAACCCCTATGTCTCGGCCCTCATGCGCAGCCGCCGCCAGGGCCGCCCGCGCCAGGACCATCCGGTTCTCGCCCTGATCAACGGGCTCGACGCCGAGCATGGCTGGCGAGAAACCACCAGCCTCACCGTCCGCCAGATGCGCGAGGGCGCCATGGCGCGCGCCGAACAGCTCGGTTACCGGGCCGAGGAATTCTGGCTGCACCGCGACGGCATGTCGGCCGAGCGCTTCAGCAGCATGCTGCACCACCGCGGCATCCAGGGTCTGTTGCTTGGCCCGCTCGTCGTCGGCGCTCCGCCCCCGGCGCTGGCTTGGGAGAATTTTTCCGCCGTGCGCCTCGGCGTGCCCCTGCCGTCGCTGACCATCACCTCGGTCTGCAACGACCACTTCTTCTCCAGCCTGCAGGTGGCGCGCGAGTGCTACCGCCGCGGCTACCAGCGGCCCGGCCTGCTCCTGCTGCGGCAGCACCGCCAGCACTTCCACGCCCGCTGGGACGGCGGCCTGCTCGTCGGCCGGCACCTGATGCCGAAGTTCCGCCAGACCAAGACGCTGCTCCTCGAAAACTGGGACCAACTCGATCCGATCGCCGGCTGGCTTGAGAAGGAGATGCCCGACGTCGTTGTCGCGCCCGGTTCCGACGTGCTGCTCGCCCACCTGCAAAAGCTGGGCCGCCGGGTGCCGCGCGACCTCGGCCTCGCCAGCCTCGCCCTCCCGGAACGCAACCACGCCTGCTCCGGCATCTGGCAAAACGGTCGTCTCCTCGGCGCCACCGCCATCGACGCCATCGTTGGCCTGCTGGAGCGCAACGAGCGCGGCCTGCCCGAGCAGACCCGCGTGATCATGGTCGAGGGCGTCTGGAACGAGGGCCAGACCCTGCGCGCCCCCGAAAGCGAACTGGCCTGAAGCGCGCGTCCCTCTGCCCTCGCGAGGTCCGCAAAGTGGGCCGTGTCGATCCAGCTGAAAAATTCCGCTCGAACAGGGAGGTGAAGCCCGCGCTCCGCGCGGGCTTGGGAGGACCAGACCCCAATCCAACCTGCTCGGTGCGCCGGCTCCAGCGTGCCGCAGCGCTTGCGCCCGGGCCGGTCGCGCCGCATCGTCCGCGCCGCATGAGCGACCACGTCCCCGCCAGCATGGCTCCGGCCGAGTTGGAGCAGTTCCTCCACGCCAAGATTCCGCTCACGGCGGCCATGGGCATCCGCGTCGTCCAGACCGGCCCGCACCGCCTGATCCTCGAGGCCCCGCTCGCGCCCAACGTGAACCATCTCGGCTCGGTCTTCGGCGGCGCTTTGCACACGCTCCCCACCCTCGCCTGCTACGCCGCGCTCTGGACGCTGCTCGTCGAGGGCGGCGTGGACGGCCATGTGGTCGTGAAGCAGAGCTACGCAAACTACGTGCAGCCGGTGCGCGGCACATTTCGCGCCGTCTGTGACCGCCCGCCGCCGGGCATCGCGGCGGAATTCCTCGACGACCTCCGCCGTTTCAGGAAGGCGCGCATGGACCTCGAGTCCGTCGTCGAGGGCACGGGCGGCAAAAACGCCGTCGAGTTTCACGGAACCTTTGTCGCCGTCCTCTGAGGACCGTGATCGTCCCAACACAAGGTTCGAGTATCAGGAGCTGGCATCCGCCCGCCTTCTTGATACCTGTTACTTGAAACTTAATCCTTAAGCCAAGTGACTCCCCCCATGCACTCCCGATTCCCCCATCCCCTTTTCCGCCGCCTTTCCCTGCTCGTCACACTGGTCATCACCGGCTTCGCGTTGCCTGCGCTGCACGCCGCGCCGGTTTCCGTCGCCGGCAGCTACGAGGCCGAGGGCACGGTCGTGACGGCGAAGCCGGCTTACGACGGCCCGGTCGCCATGCGCGCGCTGCTGTCGCTCGAGTTCAATCACGCGCGCGGCCGGCAGGCGCACGGCGGCATCGCCGGATTCGAGGTCGTGCAGGAGGAGCGCAGCCTCAAGATCATCACCAAGGACGCCAACGGCCGGGTCGAGTGGACCGGCGAATGGACCCGCAACGGCGGCTTCCAGGCCACGGAGGAGGGCGTCAAGTTCCTCATCCGCGCCAAGCGCCCGTCCGACGAGGTGTTCATGTTCACGCTCACTCCCGCCAGCAACGGCGCCGCGATGACCGTGCAAATCCAACGCATCGAAAACACCATGACCGGCCCGCTCGGCCACGAAGTCGGCGTATTCCTGTTCCTGCGCGCCGCCGAATAAATCGGCAGCGAAGTAACAAGGATCAAGCGCCAAGGTCCGATCCGAGGGACAGCCCTTTCTCTTGTTACTTGGAAACTTGCCCTTGTTACTTGAGCGAAACGCGCCGCGTTTCGCTCAGATGTGCTT
This sequence comes from Verrucomicrobiota bacterium, assembly GCA_030916665.1. GTDB lineage: Bacteria > Verrucomicrobiota > Verrucomicrobiia > Opitutales > Opitutaceae > Lacunisphaera. The sequence goes on along the minus strand of JAUPWC010000097.1, from coordinate 2,745 downwards.
CGAGTCCGCCTCGTCCTTCTTCACGTAGCCGCTGTCCTGACGCTGGTGGTTGACGGCGTTCTTTTTCAGGTAGGCCTGATAAACATCATCGGGCGTCATGCCGAGAGTCTGCGCGAGCGACACGAGGAAGTGAAAAAGGTCCACGACCTCGACCTTGGCGTTCTGCTCGTCGAACTTCTGGTATTTGGCCCACCACTTCCACGGCACGCTGTCGATCAATTCGGCCGTTTCCTGCTGCATGGCGCGGGTATAGTTGAGGATCCACTTGGCCTTTTCCTCGTCGGAGGGCGGGGGCAGATTCACTCCAATGCGCTTATTCAGCGCATCTTGCATACGAAAAATCTCCTCGAGTTTGTCCATGGTGCGGAAGCTTGGGCCGGCGTTTTCCGACTGGCAAGCCCCGCGCCGGGGAAAAATAGCGTTGCCCTCGAATGACATCGGAGAATGCTGGCGTTTCCTGCCGCCGTCCGCCCCAAGCGCAATCGAAGGGCGAGAGCACGATACCACGAGCTCCGGCTGGCACCCAACCCGCGCCGCCTTTGGGCAGGCGCATTCACAACCAACAACATAGACATGTCCTCCACAGAAACGTCCGGTCTGCCCGCCGAAGGCACCGCGACCACCCCGGCTCCTGAAGCCGCTTTTCCGTCCTTCGGCAGCACCCGCGGCTCGGGCCTGGCCCGCGGAAAACGTCCGAGCACCGCCGCGGCCTCCGGCACCACCGCTGCTCCGTCCGACTACAAGCCCACCGCCATCGAAGTCGTCAACGCCCCCCGCGAATACACCAACCCGTTCGCTCCCGCCGGTGAACCGGCCGCCCCCGAGGCTCCTGCTCCCGCGCCCGTCGTCGAGACGCTCCCCGTCATCGAAACCGTCGCCGCCAAGCCCGCTCCGGCTCCGGCACCCGCTCCCGCCCCCGTCGCGGAAGAACCCGCCGAACTGAACATCCTGCCCCCGGCCGAGCAGCGCTCCGCGCCCGCCCAGACCTGGGAAAGCGAAGGTTTCTCGCCCACCCGCGAGCCGCGCCGCGAGCGCGCCCCGCGCGAGGAGCGCAGCGAAGCGCCGGTCGAGGAAGTCGATATCGATTCGATCCCGCCGCAGTTCCTCTACGTCCGTCCGGGTGTGAAATTTGTGCCGACGCCCCGCAACTGGGGTGGCGCTCCCCGCGAACGCCGGCCCGCCGGCGATCAGCCCGCGCGGTCCGAAAGCTCCGCCCCGGCCCGGACCGAAGCCCGCAGCCAAGCCCCGGCCCCCGCCAAGTCCGGCGGCTTCCTCGGCTGGCTCAAGGGTCTCTTCGGCAGCGAGTCCGCACCTGCTTCCGCCCCGGTCTCCGCCGCCGGCGAGTCCTCCGGCGAAGAGCGTCGCGACGGCGGTCATCGCCGCCATCGTGGCGGTCGCAGCGGCAGCGGCAGTGGCCGCGGCGGCGAAGGCGGCGGCCAGCGCCGTCATCGCGGCGGCCGCGGTGGCCGCGGTCGTTCCCACGACGGCGAATCCCAGGGCACCCGCAGCAGCGGCAGCCTCTGAGCCACTTAAAACTTGTCCGCGCCTGACGCGCGACACACGTTCAAGGCGTCCGCACCCGCGGGCGCCTTTTTTAATGCCCTGTCATTGCGAGGAGCGAAGCGACGAAGCAATCCAGCCAGTTGGATCGCCCCGCCGCGGCGCCGCCCGCGATGATCGCCCGCTCCAGTCGTCAGATCCCCGACCCTAGACCTTTTTCCTGCTCGTCCATGTCCGACCTCATCATCCACGGCGGCAAACCCCTTAGCGGCACCATCACGCCCTCGGGCAACAAGAACTCCGTCCTGCCGATCCTCTGCGCGACGCTGCTCACCGACGCCAAGGTGACGCTGAAAAATGTCCCGCTGATCACCGACGTGGAGAAGCTCGTCACCTTCTTCACCGAGCAGGGCTCGGTTGTCGCGTGGGACCGCGCCGCCGGCACGATGACGCTCGACCACTCCGGCTTTGACGGGAGCCGCCTCAACGGCGAACTGCCCGCCGGCATGCGCTCCTCCGTGCTGCTCTTCGCGCCGCTGCTGCAGCGCATGAAAAAATTCACCCTGCCCGCCAACGCCAAGGGCTGCGCGCTCGGCATCCGCGAACTCGATCCGCACCTTGAGATCCTGGAAAAACTCGGTGCCAAGGTCGCCACGCGCGGCGGCACGCTGACGCTCTCGCTTCGGGACCGTTTCCGCGGCGCCCGGCACTGGCCCGACTACATGTCGGTCACGGCCACCGAGAATTTCGTGATGGCCGCCGTGCTCGCCGAGGGCGAGTCCGTGCTCCTCAACGCCGCCAGCGAGCCGCACGTGCAGGATGTCTGCGCCGTGCTCGCCGCCATGGGCGCGAAGATCGCCGGCCTCGGCACCAGCCAGCTCACCGTCACCGGCGTCGCCAAGCTCAAGGGCGGCACCTTCACGATCAACAGCGACCACCACGAGATCGTCACCTTCCTCGCCCTCGGCGCCATCACCGGCGGCGAGATCCGCGTCAAAAGCTCCCTGCCCCACCACTTCGACCTCATCACCCGCTCCTTCGCCAAGCTCGGCGTGAAGGTCGAGCACGACGGCGACACCGCCATCGTGCGCCGCCGGCAAAAGCTCGTCGTCGAACAGCCGTTCACGACCAACCTTCTCCCCAAGATCGAGGCCGCGCCGTGGCCCTACTTCCCGGTGGACCTGCTGCCCTGCATGATCGCGCTCTCCGTGCGCGCCCAGGGCGAGGTCATGTTCTGGAACAAGG